>JANODH010000017.1:0-29798 GCA_031412595.1 Sphingomonas sp.
GCGCGTTCTCGATGCAGAGCGCGGTGGCTATGTCCCCGCCGGTGAAGCCAATGTGTCTGTGGTCGGAGACTGTGCCGGCCTCGTTGACACTGGATTCGATCATATCGCTTATCGCATGGAATGGATGCGGGCACTCGCCGAAATCAGTGCGCCCGACACGATCATCTGCCAGTGCGAAGAAGTCACGCGTGCCGATCTCATCGGTGTCCAGCCGCCGAACTATCTCTCGCGCCCGCCTGCAATGTGCGCCCGGTCGCTCGAAACACTAGTCAATGACGGGCCGCCGCATCCTGACCAGATCAAGCGTTTGACGCGCGCCGGCATGGGCGTCTGTCAGGGCCGTCGCTGTCGTGATCAAGTGGCAATGCTGCTTGCGATCGAAGCCGACCTTCCCTTCGGCGCGATCCCGCTTGCATCGCACCGCGCACCGGTCCGTCCGTTGCCACTCAAGATCCTTGCCGATTGGCAGGAAAGCGAAGCCATGTCGGCGGCATGGGACGTATGGTTCGGCATTCCGACGCAGTGGGTGCCGGTTCAGGACCTGGGGACAGCGCATGAGGACGCGCATCGCCGGATGCTTTACACAGGCATGTACGAGTGAGCGGCGCCGATGTCGTCATTGTCGGCGGGGGCGTCACCGGATTGAGCGCAGGCTGGTGGCTTGCGCGGTCTGGCGTCAAAGTCACGGTGATCGATAAAGGCATTGTCGGCTGGGAAGCATCGGGCCGCAACGGTGGCGGAGCGTCGCATTATCAAAGCCCGCTGTTTGAGGAAGAACACCGCCTCTGGCCGCAGATGGACGGATTGCTTGGCTACCCGACCGAGCATCAGCGCGAGCGCATCATCATTGCCATGACCGAACGTCAATGGGAGCAGTATCGCTTCGTTGCCGAACGTCATCATCGTTTGGGTCACCCTGTTGACTTGCTCGACGTCAAGCAAGTTCAAGATGCTGTGCCGCTCGCGGGCGACACGTGCTTCGGCGGTGTCCATTATCGCTTCGGCGGCCATGCCAATCCGCAACGCACAGTGCAGGCCTATGCCTGGGCGCTGCAGGATCTCGGCGGCACTATCGTCCAGCATTCGCCGGTCACCGGCTTCGAAACCGCAAGCGGAAAGGTCACGGCGGTCAAGACAGCGAACGATGTTTACGGATGCGACTCGCTGGTGATCGCTGCCGGACCGCAGACCGACAAGCTGGCCGCTCAGCTTGGCGTCGACATCCCGCTTGCCGCTGCGCGTGCTGAAATGATCATCACCGAACCCGCGCCGATGATGCCGATCGGTGGTGTCGATGGTCATAAGCTTTATGGCCGTCAAACCCAGCGTGGCAATCTTGCCTATGGCGGCGGTCCGCATGAATGGATCGACGTCGATGAAGCCGGGCCTGTCGCGCGGCCTTCGACGCCGCTCATGCGCAATCTTGCATCGCGCCTTGCCGAACTTTTGCCCAAAGCCGCGCATCTGCACGTTATCCGCAGCTGGGCGGGCGTGATCGAGAATACGCCCGATGGCCGCCCGATCATCGACCGCCTGACCAGCCCCGACAATGTCGTCGTCGCCACGATGTCGGGCGTCGGTTTCGGTCTGTCGCCGGCGTCGGGCCACGCCATCCGCGATCTGGTGCTCGATGGGGCCTGTTCTTTTGCCGACATCGGCATCCTTGGCCTGTCGCGTTTTGCGACGCTCGAAACCGATTGGCGGCAAAGGCGGGGATGGCTGCCGATTTCATGAACCGCTATTCGGCACTTGGGCTGATCCGTGGCGCATTGGGGGGCAACAAGCACTGGCAACCCGCATGGCGTGATCCCGAACCGAAAGCCAATTACGACATCATCATCATCGGCGGCGGTGGGCATGGCCTTGCCACGGCCTATTATCTCGCCAAAGTGCATGGCATCCGCAATATCGCCGTTCTCGAAAAAGGTTGGATCGGTGGCGGCAACACCGGGCGCAATACAACGATCGTCCGCTCGAATTACCGCCTGGCGCCGCTCCATACATTGTTCGAATTCGGGCTGAAGCTGTGGGAGCACCTGAGCGATGAATTGAACTACAACGTGATGTTCAGCCCGCGCGGTGCTGTTTTTCTGGGTCATTCGGATGCCGACATGACCAAACTTGCCGAGCGTGGCGATGCCATGCGGTGCAGCGGGATCGATGCCGACCTGATGACGCGCGATCAGGTGGCAAAGCTGGAGCCCTTGCTCGACATGTCGCGCACCGCGCGTTTCCCGATCGATGGTGGTCTCGTCCAGCGGCGCGGCGGCACGGCACGGCATGACGCCGTTGCCTGGGGCTATGCGCGCGCCGCAGACAGTCTCGGCGTCGACATCATCCAGAAATGTGAAGTCACCGGCTTCGTGCGCGATGGCGATGCGGTGGTCGGTGTCGAAACGACGCGCGGGCGGATCGGCGGCGGCCGTATCGGTATTTGCGTTGCCGGCAATAGCGGCCATGTTGCGGGTCTTGCGGGCCTGAAACTGCCTGTTGAATCGCAAACGCTGCAAGCGATGGTGACCGAAGGCGTCAAGCCGATGATCAACAGCGTCATCATGTCGCAATCGGTGCATTGCTATATTAGCCAGTCGGACAAGGGCGGCGTTGTGTTCGGTGGTGATCCCGACAATTGGCCGAGCTATGCCCAGCGTGGCAATCCGATTGTCATGGAGCAAGCCATTGCGCAGGGGATCATGCTGATGCCTGCGCTCTCGCGGTTGCGGATGGTGCGAACCTGGTCGGGCGTGACCGACATGAGTTTCGACGGCGCGCCGATCATCGGGGAAACGCCCGTCAGGAACCTCTACCTCAATGGCGGCTGGTGCTATGGCGGATTCAAAGCAACCCCCGCTTCGGGATGGACGTATGCGCATACACTTGCAACCGGAAAGCCGCATGCGCTGAACGCACCGTTCGCGCTGGATCGTTTCGTCAGTGGTGCCACGATCGACGAAACGGGCACCGGCCCGATGCCGAACAGCCGATAATATGATGCAGATACCCTGCCCCCATTGTGGCCCGCGCGCACAAGGCGAGTTCACCTATGAGCGCACGGTCGACTCCGTCGTGGCACTCGACGCGACGGCGGATGAAGCAATGACGGTGCTGTTCAGCCGGGCCAATCCGCGCGGACCCGATGATGAAATCTGGCGCCACACATTCGGGTGCCGTGCCTGGATGGTGCTGACGCGGCATCGGGTTACGCATGTGATCGAAGCCGTTCGCGCTATCGGCCCGGAAGCGCTGCCATGATCGGTTTCACGTTCGACGGTAAACGCTACGAGGCGCGCGAAGGCGATACGCTGGCGGCAGCACTTTTGCGCAACGGCATCGGCCTCATCGGGCGCAGCTTCAAATATCATCGTCCGCGCGGAATCATGACAGCGGGGATCGAGGAGCCCAATGCGCTCGTCACCGTGGGCGAAGGGGGACGCACCGAACCCAACACGCGCGCGACCGATGTTTTCGTTTATGAAGGCTTGGTCGCGCGCAGCCAGAATCGCTGGCCCAGCCTGAGGTTCGATGCCGGATCGGTATTCGGCCTTGCATCCAGCGTCCTCTCGGCCGGCTTTTATTACAAGACGTTTTTCGGCCCTGCCAAGCGGTGGATGTTCTTCGAATATTTCATCCGGAAAGCCGCCGGATTGGGCAAAGCGCCGACCGAGGCCGATCCGGATACGTTTGCTCAGCGTGCCGCATTTTGCGACGTGCTCGTCGTCGGCGGTGGTCCCGCCGGTCTGATCGCCGCGCTCGAAGCAGCAGAAGCAGGCAGTCGCGTGATTCTGGTCGAGCAGGACCGTATTCTCGGCGCATCGCTGCTCCGCGATCCACAGGAACTCGATGCCGCATGGATCGACGCCACGGCCGCACGGATTCGTGCGGCCGGTGGTCGCATCCTGATGCGAACCACGGCGTCGGGTTATTGGGACCATAATTTTTTGACGCTCAGCGAACGACTGGCCGAGCCCGGGCAAACACCGCCGAACGGCATTGCTCAGCGATTGTGGCATGTTCGCGCCGGTCGGGTCATCCTTGCCACTGGCGCCATCGAGCGTCCGATGGCGTTTGCGCATAACGATCGCCCCGGTGTGATGCTCGCGCAAGCTGTGCGCACTTATGTTCAGCGGTTCGGCGTGCTGCCGGGCAAGCGTGTGGTTGTTGCCACCAACAATGACGATGGCTATCGCACCGCGCAGGCGCTTTCGGACGCTGGCGCAGCGATCGTTGCGATCCTCGATGCCCGGCCCGCACTGGCGGGCGCATCAGCGCGGACACAGTTCAAAGTGCACAATGATGCCGTCCCGCTTTCGACGAAAGGCGCCCGCCATCGTCTGACGCGCGTGACCGCACGGGTCGGGACCGAGGCAAAAAGCTGGGACGCCGATCTGCTGGCGGTGTCGGGCGGATTTACCCCGGTCGTCCATCTTCACATGCAGGCAGGTGGCAAGCTCGACTGGGACGAGGCAGCGCAGGCGTTTCTTCCGGGCACGTCGTCCCAATCAGTGCAGACGATCGGTGGCGCTGCCACCCCGCAGCCCGTTTTTACAGCACCACCGGCGGGTGATCCGCGCAAATCATTCATCGATTTCCAGAATGACGTGACACTTGCCGATGTCGATCTGGCCTGGGCAGAAGGTTACCGTTCGGTCGAACATCTCAAGCGCTACACGACGCTCGGCATGGCCACCGATCAGGGCAAATTGAGCAATATGGCAGCGCTCGGCCGGTTGGCTGAAAAGCAAGGCGTTACCATCCCCGACGCGGGACTGACGACGTTTCGTCCGCCATATACGCCAGTGACGATGGGCTTGCTGGCAGGCGCTGGCGCAAAGGATGGCGGGGCGCCGGTCCGGCGACTGGCGCTGCACGACCTGCATCAGGCGCATGACCCGATCTGGCAACCGCTCGGTTACTGGTTTCGCCCCCGTGCCTATCCGCAGGCATCAGAAACACTGCCCGAAGCCGCACTGCGCGAAGCGCGCGCCGTGCGGACAAATGTCGGGATGACGGACGTCTCGACGCTCGCCAAGTTCGAGATTACCGGTCCCGATGCAGCGGCCTTGCTCGAAATCATTTGCGCAACCACCGTGTCCAAACTCGCGGTCGGCCGCGGACGCTACACATTCATGCTGCGCGAAGACGGCTTTGTTTTCGATGACGGCACAGTCTGGCGCATCAGCGAAGACCGCTATCTGCTGACGAGTTCGACCGGCGGGGCGGACCGGATGGCGACGCATATTTCTTACGTGCGCCAGTATCTCAGCCCGGCATTGCGCGTTTCCGCTGTCAACGTGCAGGAGCATTATGCGGGCATTGCCATCGCCGGTCCGAATGCCAAAGCAGTGTTGGCGACGCTGATCGGCGATGAACCGCCGCGCCATATGTCGAGCATCGAAGCGATGATTGCGGACATTCCCGTGCGTGTTCTTGCGGCAAGCTATAGTGGCGAACGGGCTTTTGAAATCTATGTCGAAGCAACGCATGCCGCGCCGGTATGGGCCGCTATGGCGCACGCTGTCGTGGCTGGCGGCGGATGCCTTTACGGCATGGAAGCCATGGAATTTCTGCGGATCGAAAAGGGGCATCTTGTCGTTGGTGGTGAAATCGACGGGCGGTTGACGCCGCATGACCTTGCGCTGGACAGGATGCTCAACAAAGCAGGCGGTTTTGTCGGTGCTTCGGGTCTTTCGCGGCCGGCGCTTGCCGCGAGCGCGCGTCGCCAGCTGGTCGGGCTGGAAGCGATCGAAGGCGTCATTCCCGAAGGTGCTATGCTGATCACGCGCAAAGGCAATTTGCCCGAGGGACACGTCAGCGCCGCTGCCTTTCGCATCATGGAAGGCGGCTCGATTGCGCTGGCCCAGCTCGAAAGCGGTTTTGGGCGGACAGGCGAGGAACTGGTCGCCACATCGCCGACGCGCGGGCAACAAGCGCGGGTTCGTGTTGTCGCCCCGCATTTCTACGACAGCGCGGGAGAGCGTTATCGTGACTGATGTGACAATCGGTTTGCTTGCCCCTGCACCGCTCCACGCGCTCGAGATCTGGAGCAACGCGCACGATGTTGCCGCCCGCTTCGAAGCCAGTGTCGGTTTTCCGTTGCCGCGCCTCGGAATGTCCGGCGGCACTGATGTGTTGCGCCTGATCCGTTACGAACCCACGGTCTGGCTTGTCGAAGGCGACGTCGCTGCGCTGTCGGAAATTCTGGGTGAGGACGGCGCGGCGACGGCAATCGGTGGCAGTGTTGTTCGCATCCGGCTTTCGGGCCCGGGGTGGCGGCAGCTTTTGATGGAAGGCGGCATGTTCGATGCCGAGGCGCCTGCTTTTGCGCCAGGCACGAGCGCTGCGACGATCATCGATCATGTGCCTGTCCGCTTGCACGTCGTCTGTGTCGATCAATGCGATGTCTATGTGGCTGCGAGCTACAGCGCCGGATTGATCCACTTTTGGAGGCAGGCAATCAGGCACGCAGCACTGTCGTAAACGATCACCACAATGTGTTCGGTCGGTCGGGGCTAAGGCGCCGCCGCCGCGCGCTGATGCTGCAATTCCATGCCTCTGGCGTGGCGGCGCTGAAAACCTTTCCACAGCGTCACGCCCTCGCCGCCCGGACTGTAGGCGCTCCACGGCGTTCCCGGCGGCGCGTTCCAGATTCCGCCGTCCGAAGTCGGAATCGGAACATTCAGATAGGCGGCATGATCGGTCTCGCCGCGCAAATGCATGCCAAGAAAAGCGGTAATGAAATGCAGGTTGATCGCGTTGATCCGGTCCTGTCGCCAGATCGGGTCTTCGAACCAGTCCATGTCCCACACGCTTGTGCGCATCTGCGGCGGGGCGGGGTTCAATGCGATTGCATGCCCAGCTTGTTTATAGGTCAGCAGATATCGATCCGACCGCACCGCCGCTGCGAAAACAGCCAGTGCACCGCTCGCATAATCCACAACAGGGTCGGCGTTGCCCGAGATAAGCAGTAAGGGCGCTGTGATCGCTGCCAGCCCCTCGGCCCCCCACGCACTTTTGGGAAAACCGCCCGCCGGCGCCAGTGCGACGATCGCTTTCACGCCCGGCACCACGATCTCGTCCGCACCCGGCATCCCGCGCGCATATTTTTTCAGCCAGCCGCCTGCCACTTCGGTCATGCTCGGGCCGTCGGGATCGAGCGTTGCACCGCCTGCCGTCAGCACGCCATAGCCGCCTTGTGAATAGCCGATCAGCGCGATGCGCGCGGGATCGATCTGTGTTCCCAAACGCTGGCGCAGCTGCGCTGTAACAAATGCAATGTCATGCGGCCGGTAGAAATTCGGCGCGGCGCGCTTGTCGGCCGATACGCTATAAGGATCAGGATCCTTGTGATGGATTCCCGCCACCACATAGCCTTTCGACGCCAGGTTCTCGGTGAGCCAGGTCATGACGGCCGGCGCATTGCTGTAGCCGTGGCTCAGGATGACAAGCGGGTGGCCACTGCCTTTGGGCCGCGCATTGCGCACGGCATAGCCCTCTTGGAAAAAGGCGACAGGCGGCTTTGGCGGCTCCCCCCATAAGGCGCCGTTGTAGACCACGCGCTTTGCGCCTCTAGCCACTCGAGCAGGATACCAGATATCAACGACAAGCTCTCGATCGTACAGCGGAACGATCCCGGTTTTCGGATCGGCGGCATCAAGCTGCGGCTGGCCCCGATGCGTCAGGGTGATCGTGCGAAATCCGACAGCATCGGGTCCGATCGCGGCGAGTTCGGGTGCGTCGACGCCGGGCAGACTTGGTGGCCGGGCCAGCGCTGGGGCGACCGCGAAAACGGCCAGCGCGATCACCGCGTTTGTCAGGAGCTTGGCCATCGGGTCGTCAATCTCTGAACACGACGGTTCTGTCACCGTTCAACAGAACGCGTCCGGCGAGATGCAAACCGACCGCGCGCGAGAGCACGCGACGTTCGATATCGCGACCCTTGCGGATCAGGTCTTCGGCCGTGTCCGCATGGCTGATCCGTTCGACATCCTGCTCGATAATCGGCCCTTCGTCGAGGTCGGTCGTGACATAATGAGCCGTCGCACCGATGACTTTGACGCCGCGTTCATGCGCCTGGTGGTAAGGCTTGGCACCCTTGAAGCCGGGCAGAAAACTGTGGTGGATATTGATGCAGCGCCCGTTGAATTTCGCTGACAGATCGTCCGAAAGTATCTGCATATAGCGGGCAAGGACGGCAAGCTGAGCGCCGGTTTCCTGGAAAATCTCCCATATCCGTGCTTCCTGCTTTGCCTTGCTGTCTTTGGTTACCGGCAAATGATGAAACGGGATGCCATTCAGATCGAGGCTTCCGACATTGCCGACGCTTTCGAACGCATGATTGGAAATGATGCCGGTCACGTCCATGTCCAGCTCACCGATGCGGAGCCGATAGAGCAGATCGACCAGGCAATGATCGAATCGCGAAACCAGAATGAGGACTTTCTGCCGTTCCGAGCCTTCGCGGATATGCCACTGCATGTCATATTCGGCAGCGAGCGGGGCAAAGTTCGCCCGCGCCTGCGTCGCGTCTTCAGGAAGCGCAAAGGCGACCCGCATGAAAAACTGGTTTGTCGCGGGATCATGATATTGGTTTGAATCCTGAATGTTGCCGCCGGCGCCGAAGATGTGCGTGGAAACGCGCGAGACGATTCCCGGACGGTCCTTGCAAGAAAGTGTCAGGATGAAATTGCGGTTTTCCAATGTTGTGCCCCGTCCCAATTGATATGTTCCAAAGCCGCTCGCAGGCGCCTGCTTTCCGACATCGCATGTCTTGCCCGTGCATCGCCTGACCGGATGCGTCTGCCACGCGAAAAACGCCGGGAACACTGCAACCTTTATGCATAAATACGATATCGACGGCGCATTTTGATATGACAACGATTGTGCTTGTGGCACTTAGCTTACCGAAGGACCGAGGCGATGCGCTGTAATTTTTCTTACCAGTGCGCCAAAAATGGTCAGTTGCTTGCGCTATTTTATCCCAACACTCTTCGGTGTCCGGATAAGATCGAACAAACGGTGCGACAGACATAGGGCTCAAGGGGAGGACATCATGAAGACCAATTGGAAGCTATCCGCAGCAGTGGTTTCGCTGGCGGCCCTCGGCGCAGGCGGGACCCCGGTTTTGGCGCAACAAGCCGCCCCGTCCGAAAATGCTGAACGGGGAATCGCCGACATTATCGTGACCGCGACGCGCCGCGAAGAGTCGCTCAATCAGATCCCGATCGCAATCCAGGCCCTCGGCGGCGACACGCTCGACAAACTCAACATCACGAATTTTGAAAAGCTGATCGAATTCCTCCCCAATGTTCGCAGTGCGTCGCGCGGTCCCGGCACGTCATCGATGTACATTCGTGGTCTCTCGACGGACGCGCCAGGCCTGCAAATTCAGGGGACGGCCGGCACAGCGCCCGCGGTCGCCCTGTATTTGAACGATGCGCCGGCATCGCTCGTCGGGCGCAATCTCGATATTTATGCGGCCGACTTGCAGCGTGTGGAAGTTTTGGCAGGGCCCCAAGGCACACTCTTTGGCGCAAGCGCAATGGGCGGCGCGGTGCGCTATATCACCAACAAGCCGAACCTGACGAAATTTGAAGCTGGTTTCAACGGCACCTATTCCTTCACAAAGGGCGGCGATAACAGTGTCGGCGGCGACGGATTTATCAACATTCCCGTTATCGAAGACCGGCTTGCCGTTCGCGTCGTGCTTTATGCCGATCAGCAGGGCGGCTATATCGACAACGTCGCCGGCACATTCCAAATGCCGTTCAACGCCAATGTTGGCGTCGCTGGCAAGCTTCCGACCGGGAACCCCTTGCTTGTCATGCGTGCGCTGCAGTCATGCCAGTTGACGGCGACGACCGTTATCGCCGGTTGCAACGGCAGCCAATATAATGCGCCGACGCGCGGGACGATCAACAATGACCGTTTTGTCGAAAATAACTATAACGATGCGCAATATTCTGGCGGGCGCATTGCTGCCACGCTGAAGATCAGCGAAGACTGGTCGATTGATGTCATGCATGTCCGGCAACAACTCGATACCGATGGTGCTTTCGATTACTCACCTGCTGTCGGTGATTTGAAAGTAACGCAGTTCGGAGAAAACTCGCTGAGTGACAAATTCGATGTCACGACACTGACACTGAATGGCCGGCTGGGTATGCTCGACTTGATTTATACAGGGTCTTATTTGAATCATAATGCGCTGCAAAAGGCGGATTATGCACGCTATTCGAATATCGGTCTGTTCGTGCCTTATTATGAGTGCGATCGCGGCGTTTATTACACGGCAGCGTACAACGGCAATATAGGCAACACCTGCTATGCGCCGAACAAAAGTTATCAAGTCCGCAACAAGACCAAGCGTTACACGCACGAATTCCGCATAACGACACCAGCAAAAGAGCGCATCCGCGGCACGTTCGGCGTCTTCTACGATATCAACAGGCTGACCGACAACACGGACTGGTCGTATCTGCTGGCTGATGCCGGATTTATTTACCCGCGTCGGCCCGATCCCGCTGTCAAAGCGTTCGACAATGATGTTCGCCCCGTCGGCGTCGGCTTTTTCAACGATGTGCAGCGCCGCGACCGTCAGTTTGCGGTTTACGGGGAAACATCGTTCGACATCGTTCCCGATGCCCTCACGGTCACCGGCGGATTGCGTTACTACAACGAAAAGGCGTCACAAAACGGTTCGTCTAACACCAGTTTCGGCACCGGCGCGCGCGGCATTTATAATCCGCTGACCGGGAAATACACAGCTTCGCCGACGCCCCCGCAATTCTACGGGATAAGCGCAAATCTCAATACACTGCTCGCAACCGTATCACCCGCGACCTATTCGGGCGTGCTCGTAAAGGGCAATCTGACTTATCGCTTCGGTAATGGTTCGCTTGCTTACATCACCTATTCCGACGGTTTCAGGCCGGGTGGCTTTAACCGCAGGCCTTGTGGTGTGCCATCGACAACATGCCCGACGGCGGCCGATTTCGCCAAATTGGCGGTATACGTCCCCGACAAGGTTAAGAATTACGAAATCGGAACCAAGCTCTCGCTGCTCGACAAAACGTTGCAGATCAATCTCGCCGCTTATCGGATTGACTGGACAGACGTTCAGATCGGTGTGTTCGATCAAAACATATCGAACCAGTTCTTTACAGCCAATCTGATCGATTCGCGGATTACCGGGGTCGAAGGCGATATTGCCTGGCGCACGACACCCGAACTCACGCTGAATGCGGCATTTTCTTACAATGATTCCGAGATCACGAAATATCTGAAGAACACGCAGGTTTTGCGACCCATCGGCAGCTCGCTCGCGGTCAGCCCGAAATTCCAGGGCAATATTCGTCTGCGCTATGAGAAGGAACTGGCGTCTGGCTTGAAGCCCTATTTCCAAGGCGCGTTCAGTCATGTCAGCAGCAGCATTTCGTCGGTAATCGACAACGTCGATATCCGGTATCAGGGCTTCAACCCGGCTTTGGGGTATATCGGCAGCATCCCGGTCACCTATAACGGCGTGACGGTAAACCCCGGCGACGTCGTCGTGCCACTGAAGACGTCGCTTCCGCAAGCAAGCTACAATAAGTTCAGCCTCGCATTCGGTGTCAGCAAAGATAATTGGGG
This sequence comes from Sphingomonas sp., assembly GCA_031412595.1. Lineage (GTDB taxonomy): Bacteria > Pseudomonadota > Alphaproteobacteria > Sphingomonadales > Sphingomonadaceae > Sphingomonas_O. The sequence goes on from JANODH010000017.1 coordinate 11,629, forward strand.
CATCGAAATCTTCGGCGAAAATCTGACGGATGAGCGCCCGGAATTGTTCAAAAGCGGTAACGATGGCGAAGTACGCATCACCACGTCACGGCCGCGGACGATCGGCATGCGCGTCTCGTTCAAGATGTAAGGGGGGCCGTCCGGTGCTGCTGGGCCCTGCGCATTGGCGGCACCGGACAAAAGCGATACGTCTCAACTGAAATGGCACGAGCATTCTCAATCCGGCGACCAATTCTTCTCTATCCGGTTCCGATGACGGGCATCGAGAAATGACGTCGCCGGACGACAGATCGGGTGAGACCGAAGCATTCGTAAACCAGGCCCGTGAAATGCTGCAAAACGGGCAGTTCGATCGCGCAGCAGCGGCCTGCACCGCCGCACTCGCCATCGACGGGCAAAACAGCGACGCGCTTTACACACTGGCGGTAACCCAGCGATATCGGCGCAAGTTCGATGAAGCGCTAATCATTGTCGATCAGCTGATCGCTCTCGATAAAACCAACGGCCGTGCGTATCAGGAGCGCGGCCATTGCCTGCGCGACCGTGGCGACCGCGACGGTTCGCTCGCTGCCTATCAGGAAGCCGTTTCGCGCAACAGCGCTCTGCTGGGCAGCTGGACGATGCTTGCCGATCTGCATTTGGTCGCCGGCCGACTTCAAGCGGCAGACATGGCAATGGCGCAGCGCGATTATCTCGCAAGCTTGCCGCCTGAGTTGCTCAGCGTTGCAAGCCTAATTCAGGAAGGGCGGTATCAGAAGGCGGAGAATCTTTGCCGCCACTTTCTGCAGACCAAGGGTCATCATGTCGAAGGGATGCGGTTGCTCGCCGACATCGGCACGAAGTTCAGCGCGTTCGAAGAAGCGGAATTTTTGCTGCAATCAGCTGTCGTGCTCGACCCTGAAAATACTGGCGCGCATTTCGATTATGTCGGCGTGCTCAGCAAGCGGCAGAAGTTTGCCGAAGCGCTCGAACAGGCTGATGCTTTGCGCGCCAAGGAACCTGGCAACCCGCAACTCGACATGCTTTACGCCAATCAGAATCTCGCGGTCGGCAATTTCGACGAGGCACTGACTATCTATCGACACCGCGCCACCGAAGCGCCCGACAATCCGGGCATTCATCTGACAATGGGTCATGCGCTGAAGACGATCGGGCGGCTACCCGAGGCAATCGTTGCGTACGGCCGCGCGCATGCCGTCCGTCCTGATTTCGGCGATGCCTATTGGAGCCTTGCCAACCTTAAAACCTATCGCTTTTCCGACGCGCAGATTGCCGACATGCGCGAGCGGGAGGATGCGAGCACGACGCAATTGGTTGATCGCTATCATCTATGTTTTGCGCTGGGCAAAGCGCTCGAGGATCAGGGCGCTTATGCTGAGTCCTTTGCTTATTACGAACGTGGCAACCGCCTGAAACGTGAAGAAGTCCGTTACGACCGGACGCGGATCGACAACGAGATGAAGCAGCAAATCCGTCATGGCACGCCGGCCTTGTTCGCAATGAAAAGTGGTGCAGGGTGCACCGCCGCCGATCCCATTTTCATCGTGGGATTGCCGCGCGCGGGATCGACACTTCTCGAGCAAATCCTGGCATCGCATTCGCAGGTCGAAGGCACGATGGAATTGCCCAACATTCTTGCGCTCGCTCACAAGATCGATGGCCGCAGGCGGATCGGCGAGGAAGCGCGTTATCCCGCCAATCTCTCCGAATTATCCGACGAAGAGCTAACCGGGTATGGCGAAGCCTATATTCGCGACACCGCGATATATCGCAAATCAGGCACGCCGTTTTTCATCGACAAGATGCCCAACAATTTCAGGCACATAGGCCTGATCCATCTGATCCTGCCGAATGCCAAGATCATCGATGCGCGGCGCGATCCGATGGGTTGCTGTTTCAGCGGGTTCAAGCAATTGTTCGCCGAAGGGCAGGAATTTACGTACGGCCTCGAAGAAGTCGGCCGCTATTATAGAGGCTACGTCGACCTGATGGCGCATTGGGATGCTGTGCTGCCCGGCAAGGTTTTGCGTGTTCAATATGAAGATGTCGTCGCTGATCTGGAAACGCAGGTGCGGCGCATTCTCGCTTATGTCGGCCTGCCGTTCGAAGCGGCTTGTCTCGATTTCCACCAGAGCGATCGCGCGGTCCGGACGCCGAGTTCCGAGCAAGTTCGCCAGCCGATTTTCACTAGCGGGCTCGACCAGTGGGAAAATTATGCACCCTATCTCGCGCCGCTGCGCGCGGCGCTGGGGTCCGGTCTTGTGTCACAAGAAATTTGAGGGGCGCGACGATGGCAACGACAAGTGGAACGATCCCCGCAGAAACCGAAGCGGTCAGCGGTCGCTGGTATGTGCTCATCATCATGATGCTGGTTTACACCATCAACATTGCCGACCGTTACGTCATGTCGACTGTGCTCGAACCGATCCGGCTCGAACTGAAATTGACCGACGGTGGCATTGCGTTTCTGACCGGCGTTTCGCTTGCGCTTTTTTATGTGACGCTGGGCATTCCGCTATCGTGGGTGGCCGACCGGTATAACCGGCGCAATTTGCTGGCGGCGTCGCTTGTCATCTGGTCGGCAATGACGGCGCTGTGCGGCCTGTCGCAGGGGTATTGGCAGCTCTTGCTCGCGCGCATCGGTGTCGGCGTCGGCGAAGCCGGGGGCACGCCGGCATCGAATTCGATCGTTGCTGATTATTTTCCTGCAAACCGACGCCCGATGGCCATGACCATTTTTGCGCTTGGTGCGCCGATCGGTGCCTGGCTCGGTGCCGATGTGGCGGGTGCCGTCGCGAATGCCTATGGCTGGCGGGCGGCGTTCCTCGCGCTTGGCATTCCCGGCGTTGTTTTCGGGGCGGTCGTGTATTTCACGGTCAAAGAACCGGTGCGCGGACGCCTCGATGCGGTCAAAGACGATAATACGCCGACGATTGCAGAAACAATGCGATTGCTGTGGAAACAAAAAGCAGCTTTTCACATGGTCATGGGCGGTGGCGTTTCGGCGTTTTGGGGCTGGGGCCTGATGTGGTTCACGCCGACTTTTCTCCAGCGCAGCTTTCAACTGAGTGTTGGCGAAGCCGGTGCGCTGGTCGGCCCGATCCATTTAATTGCCGGCATCGCGGCATCGCTGTTTACGGCCTGGCTTCTGGCACGACCGGCGTTTACTGATCCGCGCCGTATCGTCTGGCTGCTTGCAGGCGTGACTGCTGTTGCGACGATCCCGTCGTTCATCGTCTATTATACGGACTCATTGTCCACGGCGACAATCATGCTGTGGCTCTTCATCCCGGCGATCTATTTCTACATCGGTCCGGCCATGGCGCTGATCCAGAATCTTGCGCCTTGTAAAATGCGCGCGATGTTCATTGCCGTGTCGCTGTTATCGGCAAACGTCCTAAATCTGATTATTGCGCCGCAGGGCGTTGGCTGGCTGAGCGATTATTTTGCCGGGCCGGGCGGCGCCGACGCTGCGTCGCTTCGTCTTGCACTGCTCTTCCTGGCACCGACTGGGTTCTGGGCGGCGTGGCATTACTGGATGGCTGGAAGGACGATCATCGAGGATCAAAAACGCGCGGTGGGGTATATCTGATATGGAGCCGCTAAAATCCTATATCGACGGCGCGTGGGTGCTGCCAAGGACGGCGACGTCCACAATCGAGGCCATCAATCCGGCGACCGAGGCGGTTGCCGCTCGTGTGGCCCTGTGTGGTCCCGACGATGTCGATGCGGCTGTGCATGCCGCGCGGGCGGCGTTCGATGGCTATTGTGCGCTGTCACTCGATTACCGGATCGGGCTCGTCGAAAAGCTGATCGCGATATTCGAGCGGCGTTATGACGAAATGGTCCTCGCGATTTCGACCGAAATGGGGGCGCCCTATGATCTGTCTTTTAACGCGCAAGCCGAATGCGGCCCGGGTCATCTGAAGGAAACAATCAAAGCCGCGCGCGCCATGGCGTGGGACCGCCCGATCGGCGGCAACAGTGCGCTGGTGCATGAAGCGATCGGCGTTTGCGTTCTCATCACGCCGTGGAACTGGCCGATCAACCAGTTGGCGGCAAAAGTCGGCCCCGCTCTCGTCGTCGGTTGCACAATGGTCTTGAAGCCGAGCGAAGTCGCCCCGCTGTCGGCGCAGCTGTTCGCTGAATTCATCGACGAAGCCGGTTTCCCGCCCGGCGTGTTCAACATGGTGCACGGAACCGGCGCAGCGATCGGTAATGCACTGACGAGCCATCCGCTTGTCGACATGGTTTCGTTTACCGGGTCGACGCGCGCCGGCATTCAGGTCGCCAAATCTGCTGCCGACACAGTGAAACGCGTTTCGCAGGAACTCGGCGGGAAATCGGCAAACATCGTTTTTGCTGACGCCGACCTCGAAACCGCTGTGGCGCGCGGGGTTCGCCATTGTTTCGAAAATGCAGGGCAATCGTGCAATGCACCAACGCGTATGCTGGTCGAAGCAAGCGCATACGATGCGGCTGTTGCGATTGCGGCGCGGGTTGCTTCGGACATCAAGCTCGGGGACCCCCGGGACAAAGGACCGCATCTGGGCCCCGTGGTCAGCGCACTGCAATATGATAAGATCCAGCGCCTGATCCAGATCGGCATCGACGAAGGTGCCGTGCCTGTCGCGGGCGGGGTCGGACGTGCAGACGGCTTTGACCGCGGTTATTATGTAAAGCCGACTGTTTTTGCGGGCGTCCACAACAAGATGGCGATCGCGCAGGAAGAAGTGTTCGGACCCGTTATGGTCATGATTCCGTTCGCCGACGAGGCCGAAGCGATTACCATTGCCAATGATTCGCCCTACGGACTGGCGGGCTATGTGCAGAGCGGCGATATCGACCGTGCGCGCCGCGTCGCCGGCAAAATCCGCGCCGGCAGTGTCCATATCAATGGCGCGGGGCAGGATTACGGATCGCCCTTCGGCGGCTACAAGCAATCGGGCAACGGCCGCGAATGGGGCGAATTCGGGCTCCACGACTTCCTCGAAGTCAAAGTCATCAACGGGTTTTACCCTGCATGAAGCTGACTGATGTCAAAACGTTCGTTGTCGGCAATCCGCCGCCGCATTTCGGCGGGCGTTATTTCGTCTTCGTCAAGCTGACGACCGACTCGGGCGTTTCGGGAATCGGCGAAGCCTATTGCGTGCCGTTTGAGCCGCATCTCGTCGCGCGGATGATCGAGGACGTTTTTGCCCGCTATGCCGCGGGCCATGACCCGCATGACATCGAAACGCTGTGGCGCCGGGTCTATTCGAGCGGATTTTCGCAGCATCCCGACCTGACGGTCATGGGCGTGCTCAGTGCGATCGAAATGGCCTGCTGGGATATCATCGGCAAGGAAGCGAACAAGCCGGTTTACAAACTGCTCGGCGGGCAAGTGCATGAGCGATTGCGCGCCTACACCTATATTTATCCCCGCCCCGACGATGCGAGCGACGTTTATCACGACCCCGACCTCGCAGCGGCGCGTGCCGCCGAATATCTGGCGCTGGGGTTTACCGCGCTGAAGTTCGACCCGGCGGGTCCATACTCCGCGTTCGATGGCCGGCAACTCTCGCTCGAGGCACTCGACCTTTGCGAACGGTTTGCGGCCAAGCTGCGCGACGCCGTCGGCAACAAGGCCGACTTGTTGTTCGGGACGCACGGACAGATGACAGCAGCCAGCGCGATCAGGCTGGCGAAGCGGCTCGAACCTTATGATCCGCTCTGGCTCGAAGAGCCCGTGCCGCCCGATGCGCCTGAAGAAATGGCTAAGGTCGCGCGGGCAACCAGCATTCCGATTGCGACAGGTGAGCGGCTTGCCACCAAATATGATTTCGCGCGCCTGCTCAAAGCAGGTGCTGCTGCGATATTGCAGATGAATCTGGGCCGCGTCGGCGGCATTCTGGAAGCCAAAAAGATTGCTGGCATGGCCGAAGTCCATCATGCCCAGATCGCCCCGCATTTATATTGCGGACCTATTGTCGGCGCGGCCAACATCCAGATTGCGACCTGTTCACCCAATTTCCTGATCCTCGAAAGCATCGAGACGTGGGGCGGGTTTCACAGCGCGATCTTGAAAACACCGATCCGCTTCGAGGATGGCCATGTCATCCCGCCGACTTCGCCGGGACTCGGCGTGGAACTCGATGAGGATGTCGCGCTTGCCAATCCATATACCGGCACGATGCTCCACCTTGAAATGACTCAGCATCCGGTCAGATGAGTGATGAATTCGATTATGTAATCGTCGGCGCGGGCACAGCGGGATGCGTGGTCGCCAATCGCTTGTCTGCCGACGGCAGAACCCGCGTTCTGGTCCTCGAAGCCGGCGGATCGGACCGCACGGTCTGGATTCAGATGCCGATCGGTTATGGGCGGACTTTCTTCGATCCCCGCGTTAATTGGATGTACGATACCGAAGCCGTTTCCGGCCTGAACGGACGGACGAGCTATTGGCCGCGCGGCAAGGTGATCGGCGGATCGGGATCGATCAACGCCATGGTCCATGTTCGCGGTCAGCCACATGATTTCGACGATTGGGCAGCGGCCGGGAACACGGGGTGGGGCTGGCAAGACGTGTTGCCCTTTTTCATCAAGTCCGAAGACCATGACCATGGCGCAACCGATTGGCACGGCGCCGGCGGGCCGCAGCATGTGACTGACATTTCGGCCCGCGCGCATCCGTTGTGCAAAACATTTGTCGAAGCCGGAAAAGCGCTCGGTTTTGCGAACACCGCTGATTTCAACGGTGCTCAATGCGAAGGTGTCGGGCTTTGGCACATCAACACGCGGCGCGGCAGGCGCGCCTCGACAGCGAATGAATATCTGCGGCCTGCGCTAAAGCGCGGCAACGTTGCCTTGCGAACCAAGGCGCAGGCGACGCGCATCCTTTTTGAAGGCAAACGGGCGGTCGGCGTCGAATATCGGCGTGGCAAACAGATCGAGCAGGTGTTTGCGATGCGCGAAGTGGTCCTGTGCGGCGGCGCGATCAATTCGCCGCAATTGCTCCAACTTTCGGGGATCGGCCACGGTGCACGGCTCAGGTCGCTTGGCATCACGCCGTTGATCGATGCGCCGGCAGTCGGGGAAAATCTGCAGGATCATCTCGCCGTCAGCTATTTTTACAAAACGTCGGTGCCCACGCTCAATGATCAGCTCGGTCCGTTCACGGGCAAGATGAAAGCGGGCTTGCACTATCTTTTCAACCGCAGTGGGCCGTTGTCGATGAGCGTCAATCAGGGCGGCGGTTTCGTCCGCAGCGCGCCCGACCGGCCGCACGTCGATCTGCAGCTGTATTTCAGCCCGGTGAGTTACACCCAGAGCCCGCTTTCGGAGCGGAAATTGCTCAATCCTGATCCGTTTTCGGCGTTTCTCCTGTCGTTCAACAGCTGCCGCCCGACCAGCCGCGGACAGGTTCAGATCACATCCTCCGATCCATTCTGCTATCCGATGATCCAGCCCAATTATCTATCGACGGATCAGGACGTGACAGAGGCCCGTGTTGGCTGTCGTTTGCTCCGTACCCTGGCGGCGACTGCGCCACTTGCCGACTTCATTACCGACGAACTGGTGCCGGGCGTGCATTTGCAGAATGACGACGAGTTGTTGGATGATTTTCGCAGCCGCGCTGACACAGTCTATCATCCGAGCTCGACCTGCATGATGGGGCCGGACGCCGCAAGTTCGGTCGTCGACAGTCGCCTGCGCGTTCACGGCGTGGAGCGATTGCGGGTGATCGATGCTTCGATTTTCCCCAATATCACATCGGGCAACATCAATGCGCCGACAGTCATGGTTGCCGAAAAGGGCGCAGCGATGATCCTCGACGATGCGCGTGCGGGTGGAACCAAATCGTAAAAATATCTTACCGGTTGCGCTGACAGTCGATCGGCATAAAAGATGTTGCCGGGACAGAGCAGCGATGACGAGCCAGACAAAAATAGACCTTCGGCAATTGCCACCGCTGAAAGCGCTCAAAGGCTTTGAGGCAGCAACCCGTCGGCAAAGCATCCGTGATGCAGCCGACGAGCTTTGCCTGACGCATCCTGCGGTCAGCCATCAGGTCCAGCTCATCGAAGATGCGCTCGGTGTGCAGCTGTTCGCGCAAAGCGGGCGCCATATCGTTTCGACCGAAGAAGGTCGCGTGCTCTACCCCTATGTCCGCGCCGCTTTCGAATCACTCATCGAAGGCGTCGAGGCGGTCCACCGCAATACGCTTGACAAGCCGTTGCGCGTGCAAACTTATGTGACGGCTTCGATTCGGTGGCTGGCAAAGCGCGTGCCACTGTTTTTGCAGGAAAACCCCAAAATAAAGCTGACGTTGAGCACATGCGCTGTCGAATGGGAATTCGACGAGATCCATGCCGATGTCGGCCTCGTTTACTGCGAAGCCGCCCCTGATCCCACGCGGTACCACTGGGTACCCTTATTCGAATACAGCCTGTTTCCCGTGTGCAGTCCTGGTCTTGCCGCGCGGATGGGTGCCATGCCGAAGGCGGTCGATCTGCTCGGTCAACCGCTGGTCGCGATTTACACCGAAGTGCGAAATTGGGAGGCGTGGTTTGCGTCTGCCGGTCTCGAATTCGATCCTGCATCGCCGCACATGGTCGTCGATACGCTTGCGGTCGCGCTCGAGATGGCACTTGATGGCGAAGCGGTGGCGCTCGTGAACGGACCTTTTGTCGATCAGGATCTAGCGAGTGGCAGGCTGGTGCGGCCGGTTGCGCACCAGACGGTTTGCCCCGGCGAATGGGGGCTGATTTGCCGCCGGGATATGAGAGAAAATGTTCGCGTGCGCACGTTTATCGATTGGGTTGCGAGCCACGCCACAGCGATCGGTTCGCCCTAACGCCTGGGCACGACTTCATAGCCCGGCGCTTCGGGTTCATCGTCGACCATCTCAGCCGGAAAGCCGGTGCCAATGACCTTGATCCCGAGCGGTTCTTCGTAGCGGCGGATGATATTGGGGCTGTGCTCGCGCGACCCGTATCGCGCTTCACCATCCTTGAAGATTTTAACGATCAGGGGCGACAGTTCGACAGGGACGTGGTGGTCGCGCGCGATTGCGTCGAACAGGCCGACATCCTTGCTGACGAGGTCCATGGTAAAATTGATGTCGCGGCTGCCGTTCAGGATTACCTGGCTTTCGGTTTCGTGGACAAAGCTGTTGCCTGATGAAATGCGGATCGCTTCATACGTCGTGTTCATGTCCATGCCCGCTGCCTTGCACACCGTCAGTGCTTCGGCGAGCGCGACGAGGTGCACCGTGCAGAGATAATTCGTCATCACTTTCAATTGCGATGCGGTGCCAAGCGGCCCGGTGTGCAGAATGCGACGGCCCATTGTTGTCAGGATCGGCAGCACGAATTCGAACGCTTCGCGCGAACCCCCGGCAAAGATTGCGATATTGCCGGTGTCGGCGCGGTGACAGCCCCCCGAAACCGGGCACTCCATCATCATGCCACCGCGCGCTTCGACCAGCGCGCCGAGCCGTGTGATTTCGCTGTGATCGGTCGTACTCATTTCGAGCCAGACCTGACCGGGGCGCATGACGTGCAAAAATCCGTCCACGCCTTCGGCAACGGCAGCACTCGCAGCCGGGGAGGGCAGGCACGTGATGATCAGATCGACGGATTCGCCCAATGCTTTGGGTGTTGCCGCTGCAGCAGCACCCCTTGCCACGTAATCGGCAACCAGCGCATCATCGAGATCGCGGACAATAACGTCGTGACCGTTGCGGATGAGGCTTCCCGCCAGTTTTCCGCCGACATTACCAAGCCCGATAAAACCGATTTTCATAGGCTCGACTAAATCGCTGGGCCTCAAAGGCTACAATTGAAAGTTTTGGCACTAATCCTGAAATTTTTTGAGCCAATCCGCCCTAAATCCTAATTTGTGCGGCGTCTGCCATTCGCTCTAGCTTCATGGTTCGTTGAGCGGTGAACAACAGGGCAATGATGAAAACAAGCGCGCGGGTCGTGATTATCGGGGGCGGCATCATGGGTGCTTCGCTGCTTTATCATCTTGCCGAACTCGGCTGGACCGATTGCATGCTCATCGAAAAAGACGAGCTGACGTCGGGTTCCACCTGGCACGCGGCGGGGCAATGCCCCAGCATCACGGGCAGCTTCAATCTTGCGAAGATCCATGCCTACAGCAACGATCTCTATCCGCGGCTCGAGGGGCTGACCGGCCAATATGTCAGCTGGCACAAATCGGGCGGGATCCGCCTTGCCACAAACGAGCGCGAACTGGCCTGGCTCCGATATATCCATGGCTATTCGAAAATCGTCGGGTTCGACATGGAAATCATTTCGCCCGAGGAAATCCGCCGGATCAATCCGTTCATGACCACAGATGGTGTGATTGCGGGCGCTTACACGACCAGCGACGGGCACGCGGACCCTTCGGGTCTGTGCAACGCCATGGCAATCGGCGCGAAAAATCTGGGGGCCACGATCGTCCGGAAAACATTGGTCACAGGCCTTAGCGCTTTGCCCAATGGTGATTGGGACGTCATTACCGACCAGGGCACTGTGCGTGCCGAAATCGTCGTGAATGCGGCGGGCTGCTATGCGCGCCAAGTGGCCCAGATGGCAGGCATCGACATACCCGTGACCAATATGGAGCATCATTATATTGTCACTGATCCGATCCAGGCATTTATCGACCGGGACGGGGAAATCCCGGTCATGCGCTGCCCCTATGTGTCGGGCTATTTCCGGCAGGAGCAGAAAAGCGGGTTGATCGGCATCTATGAAAACACCGGCCTTGCCGAGGCTTGGGCGCCCAAGGGTCAGCCCGAATGGGCATCGACGAGTGAGCTTTTCATCGACGATCTCGATCGGATATCCAAATGGCTCGAACGTGCGATCGAGCGCATGCCCATATTCGGGGAAGTCGGCATCCGCCGTATCGTCAACGGCGCGATCCCGCACACGCCCGATGGCGGGCCGCTGCTCGGTCCTGCGGCGGGTCTCAAGAATTTCTGGCATTGCTGCGGCACTTCGTTCGGCATCGCGCAGGGCGGCGGCTCAGGCAAATATCTGGCGCAGTCGATCGTTTATGGCGACGCCGACATCAACATGACCGAATTCGACCCGCGGCGCTATGGCGCGTTTGCAACGGAAGATTACAGTCGCGACAAAGTGTTTCTCGATTACCGGCTGACATTCACAACGAGGCTGCCCGGCGAGGAAGAACCGGACGGCCGACCCTGCAAAGTATCGCCGCTCCACGATCGCCTGAAAGCAGCGGGCGCCGTGCACAGCGAAACCTATGGCTGGGAACGGCCGAAATGGTTTTCGCTCGATGGGCGTGAGGAAGTGTCGGGCTATCATCGCACCAATGTGTTCGACGTGGTTGCCGCCGAAGTCCGCGCTGTCGCCGAGCGCGTCGGCGTGCTCGATCTGACTGGATTTGCCAAATATGACGTGACCGGTCCCGACGCCGAAGCCTTTCTCAATCGCTTATGCGCCAACCGCATGCCGCAAAAACAGGGGGGGATCGGGCTTGTTCATCCGCTCTCGCGCCAGGGTCGGATTTACGGCGAAATGACCGTGACGCGGTTTGGAGACGATCGGTTTTACTGCCTTTCGGCTGCCGCGGCCGAACAGCGTGACCTCGATCTGATGATGCAAAGCAAACTGCCGCACGAAGATGTCACGATCGCCAATGTGACCGAGGATCGCGGCGTGATCGTCGTCAGCGGGCCGCATGCGCGCAATTTGCTGGCCACGCTGACCGACGCCGATCTGAGCAACGACGGCTTTCGCTGGTTGAGCGGGCAGGAGATCGTCATTGCAGGCTGCACGGTGCGCGCGCTGCGCGTGTCCTATGTCGGTGAACTCGGCTGGGAACTGCATCCGCTGATGGCCGATACTGCTGCGCTATATGACGCGATCTGGGAGGCCGGTCAGCAATTCGGTATCGCCAATTACGGGCTCTATGCCGTCAATACGATGCGCGTGGAAAAGGGATATAAGGCCTGGGGCTCCGAACTTACGAACGAGTTGACCATGATCGAAGCCGACATGGGCCGCTTCATCAATTTCAAGAAAGAAGATTTCGTCGGGAAGCAGCCGACACTCGATGCGTCCGACCGCTTTCGCATCGTTTACGGTGAAGTCGACGCAAGTGATGTCGATGTTCGCGGCGCCGAACCATGCCTGATCGGTGAGACGTGCATCGGCCTGACGACGTCGGGCGGATACGGGCACCGTGTCGGCAAAAGCCTGTTCTTTGCTTGCGTGCCGCTCGAGCAAGCAGCGCCGGGATCGACGTTCGATCTGTACCTTCAAGGTGAACGGCGAGCCGCAACAGTGCTTGCGCAACCGGCCTACGACCCTGAAAATGCCAGAATGAAGGCGTAGCCCGTGGCAGACCTTCCCAATAAAGCGCGCGTCGTGATCATCGGTGGCGGCGTTATCGGTTGTTCGATTGCTTACCACCTGACGAAAATCGGTTGGGACGATGTTGTTCTGCTCGAACGCAAGCAATTGACCAGCGGTACGACGTGGCATGCCGCCGGGCTGGTCGGCCAGCTGCGCCCGAGCATCAACATGACGAAACTCGCCAAATATACCGGCGAACTTTATCGCGGACTCGAAGCCGAAACCGGGCAGGCAACCGGATACCGGCAGTGCGGTTCGATCTCGATGGCAACCAACGCCGAACGCTTCGAGGAGCTAAAACGCAGCGCGTCGATGGCCAAGGTGTTCGATCTGCCTGTCCATGTCGTGACGGCCGCCGAAATCAAGGAACGCGCCCCGATCGTCAATGTCGACGATGTGGTCGGCGGTATCCATATTCCGAGCGATGGTTACGCCAACGCCGTCGATATTACACAGGCACTGGCAAAAGGCGCGCGGACCGGCGGAGCACGGATATTCGAAAATACCAAGGTTACCCGCATCAGGCACAATGGTGATCGTGTGACCGGCGTTGTAACCGGCGCCGGGGCCATCGATGCCGATTATGTGGTCATATGTGGCGGCATGTGGACCCGCGACCTCGCCGCAAGTGTCGGCGTCGCTGCGCCGCTTCATGCGTGCGAACATTATTATGTCTTGTTCGAAGGGGTCGAGGGGCTCGATGCCACGCTGCCTGTGCTGCGCGACTATGATTATTGTGGCTATTACAAGCATGATGCGGGCAAATTGCTGGTCGGCGCGTTTGAGCCCAATGCACGGCCATGGGGCATGGCGGGCATCGCGGAAGACTTTTGCTTCGATGAGATTGCGGGGAATTTCGAACATTTCGAGCCTGTCCTAATGGATGCCATGCGACGGGTGCCTGCGCTCGAAAAAGCGGGAATCCAGAAATTCTTTTGCGGCCCCGAAAGCTTCACGCCCGACGTTCGCTATCATCTGGGCGCAGCGCCCGAATTGCAGGGCTGTTTTGTTGCTGCGGGCTTGAACTCGATCGGTCTGCAATCCGCAGGCGGCATCGGCAAGGTCATGGCCGACTGGATCCGCGACGGCATACCTCCTGCCGATCTGTGGTCGGTCGATATCCGCCGCAACATGCCGTTTCAGGTCAACCGCAAATATCTGCGCGAGCGCGTCAGCGAAAGCCTCGGCTTGCTTTACGCGACGCACTACCCCTTCAAACAATATGAAACGGCGCGCGGTGTGCGCAAATCGGCGATCCACGATCGGGTGAAGGCCGCAGGCGCTTGCCACGGCGAAGCCTTCGGATGGGAACGGCCGAATTGGTACGGCGAACCGGGGTCCGCGCCCGAATATGCCTACAGCTATGGCCGCCAGAACTGGTTCGATGCCAGTGCAGCCGAATGCAAAGCCGTTCGCGAAGCGGTCGGATTGTTCGATCAAAGCTCATTCGCCAAATTCCGGCTGGAAGGGCGCGATGCCTGCGCGGTACTCAACCGCGTCTGCGCCAACGATGTCGACGTCGCGCCCGGTAAGCTTGTTTATACGCAGTGGCTGAACGAAAAGGGGGGGATCGAAGCCGATCTGACCGTGACGCGGCTTTCGCAAACGGCGTATCTGATTGTTACGGGCGCGGAGACCGAAACCCGCGATTTCGACTGGCTCAAGCGACACATTCCCGCCGATGCGCACGCGGTGCTGACCAATGTCGGTTCAGCAATGGGCGTCATTTCGATCATGGGCCCAAACGCGCGCGCGCTTCTCCAGTCGCTGTCGCCAAACGACCTCTCGCACGAGGCATTTCCGTTTGCGACAAGCCAGGAAATCGAACTGGGCTATGCGATCGTCCGCGCCTCGCGGATCACCTATGTCGGCGAACTGGGCTGGGAGCTTTATATTCCGACCGAATTCATGACAGGTGTTTATGACGAGATCGTCGCTGCCGGTCCTGCCTTTGGCCTGACGCATTGCGGATACCATGCGCTCAACGCGTTGCGGATGGAAAAAGGATATCGCCACTGGGGCCACGATATCACCGACGAGGATACGCCGCTCGAAGCAGGGCTCGGCTTTGCCGTGAAAATGGACAAGCCGGGTGGGTTTAACGGCCGCGACGCGCTACTCAGCCAAAAAGCCGAAGGGCTGAAGCAGCGGCTTGTTCAGTTCCTGCTGAAATCGCCCGAGCCGATGCTCTATCACAACGAACCGATCTGGCAGGGCGAGCGGATTGCGGGCTACATCCGGTCGGGCATGTTTGCCCACACGCTGGGTGCGGCTTGTGGCCTCGGCTATGTGACGGCGCCTGACGATGGCGTGGTCGGCGCGATTGGTGCCGATGATTATGAAATCGAGATTGCCGGTGTGCGTCACGCGGCCACAGCGTCACTCAAGCCTCTGTACGACCCCACAAATGCCCGGATCAAAACCTGATGTCTGAATCACAAGCCGCACTCATGACTCGCCTCGCTACCGCAACACGTGTCGGCTATAGCTTCGATCAGGAATTCTATGCCAGCGACGCTGTGTTCAAGGCCGATATGGACCAGGTCATCGGCCGCAAATGGATCCTTGCCGGTCACGCCTCGAAAATCCCGAACAAGGGTGATTATTTTCTGTTCAAAATCGGAGCCGAGCAGATCATCGTCATCCGCGAGAATGCTGAAAGCGTGCGGGCTTTCTTCAATGTGTGTCGCCACCGGGGGTCGACGATCTGCCAGGCCGAAAGCGGCAATGCGCCCCGTCTCGTCTGTCCTTATCATGCCTGGACGTTCGGGCTCGATGGCCGGCTGATTTCGGCGCGGCTGATGCCCGAAGATTTCGACAAAGCGGAAAACGGGCTGATTACCTGCCACATCCGGATTTTTCACGGGCTGATCTTCATCAACCTGAGCGAGGACGAGCCCGACGATTTCGATGCGACGTTTGGTGATATGGGGCCCATCCTCGATTATCATGGGATTGCCGACGCACGGATTGCGCACGCGGGCAGCTACCCGACGACAGCAAATTGGAAACTGGTCGTCGAAAATTTCTTCGAATGCTATCACTGCGTTCCGTCGCATCCCGAATTCTGTTCGATGCATGCAGCGGAATCGATCGTCGCCGTGGGCGCAGGGCCGAGTTCGGGCCCGGCCAATGCCATCGCCAGCTTTGCGCCCAAGCTTAAGGCATGGGAAGACAGCGCAGCAGCGCTCGGGCGCCCTGTCGGCACGATCGACGAACCGCCAGAAAGCACGCATTTGCGTTTGCTGATGCAGCGCATGAACAAAGTGGGGTTTGCCGCAGAAACGCGTGATGGCACAGCACCTTCGCCGCTAATGGGCAAGCGCAGCCAGCCCGATGGCGGGCGGATGCATTTGAGCTTCAGTCCGTTCAGTCAGATCGTGGCAGACGACCACTTTGCGATCCTGTTTCTGTTTACCCCGCGCGCCGCATTGCAGACCGATGTCGAAATGATCTGGCTGGTCGATGGTGCCGCTGCCGAAGACGCCGTCGATGTCGACAAGATGATCTGGGGCTATCACGCGACCACAACGCAAGACAAAGTCATTACCGAGAATAATCAGGCAGGCATTATGTCCAGTCGTTATCGCCCCGGCCGCTATTCGGATCAGGAAGGCAGCGTCATCAATTTCCAGAAATGGTATCTGGCGCAATTCGGCTTGGCGCGCGCCGATTGACGATCCCGGCGACCATGCGCGCGGTGCGGCTGACTGGCCTTGGCAGTTTCGACAAACTCGAAATGCGCACCGATGTGCCTGTCCCAAAGCTTGGCGTGGGCGATGTGCTCGTGAAAATAGCTGCTGCGGGTGTCAACAATACCGACATCAACACGCGCATCGGCTGGTATTCGAAAGCTGTTGCGCAAGCGACGGGCGGCGACGGGATTGCCGGTGCTGGGGACGATGGCTGGTCGGGCGCGGCGTTCCGCTTTCCCCGCATTCAGGGCGCAGATGCCTGCGGCCACATTGTCGATGTCGGCGCTGCAATCGATACGGCGAGGATCGGTGAACGTGTGCTCGTCGAGCCGGTTTTTCGAGGAGCCGAGCCGGCAGCAGCGATATATTTCGGTTCGGAAGTCGACGGCGCCTTTGCCGATTATGCGCGCGTGCCGTCGGTTCATGCGCATCGGATCGACTCGCGCCTGACCGACGCGGAACTGGCAAGCTTTCCCTGCGCTTATTCCGCCGCCGAAAATATGCTGGCGCGCATTGCTCTTGTGGCTGGCGAACGCATCCTCATCACGGGCGCGTCGGGCGGTGTGGGGTCGGCAGCCGTGCAGCTGGCCAAGCGACGCGGTGCCGAAGTGACAGCGATTGCGCGCGCCGACAAGGCCGATGCGGTGCGCGTTTTGGGTGCTGACCGGGTCGTCGACCGTGATCATGATTTTGCCGCAGAGTCGTTGGAACCGACATATGATGCTGCCGTAGACGTTGTCGGCGGCGCGCAGTTCGCCAGTATTTTGAAATGTCTCAAGCCCGGCGGGCGTTATGCCGTCGCCGGCGCGATTTCGGGGCCGATCGTCGATCTGGACCTGCGGACGCTATACCTGAAGGATCTGCGGCTCTTCGGCTGCACGGTTTTGACGCCCGACGTTTTCCCTGATCTTGTCGGTTATATCGAAAGAGGCGAGATCAACCCGCTGGTCGCAGCAACATATCCGCTAGCTGAAATCGTCGCGGCGCAGCAGCTGTTCCTGAGCAAGCAGCATGTGGGAAAGATCGTGCTGACGCTTTAGTCGATCGTTTCGAGCAAGTCCGCAATCCGCCCGATCATTTCGTCGATATGCGCTTCGTTCAGGATCAGTGGCGGCGACAGCGCAATGATGTCGCCGGTGGCGCGGACCAGCAGGCCGTTGTCGAAACAGGCATGGAACAATGCCATCGCGCGTTTTCCGGGCGCGCCCGGCCTCGGCTCCAATTCGATGCCTGCAACGATCCCCATATTGCGAATGTCGATGATGTGGCGTTTGCCGCGCAAGCTGTGAACGGCGTCCTCCCAATAGCCATGCAAGCTGCCGGCATGCTCGAAAATTTCCTCGTCGCGATAGATATCAAGTGTCGCAATGCCGGCAGCAGCCGCCAGCGGGTGACCCGAATAGGTGTAGCCGTGGAACAACTCGATCCCGTCGGGCCCGCTTTCGACGACGGTGTCGTGGATTGTCCGGCTGACGGCAACAGCGCCCATCGGCACAGCGGCATTCGTCAGCCCCTTGGCCATGCAAATCATGTCGGGTGTTACACCTAATGTTTCGGCAGCCGTTGCGCCGCCGATCCGTCCGAACGCCGTGATGACTTCGTCGAAGATCAGGACGATGCCATGCTTGGTACAGATTTCGCGAAGTTTTTCGAGATAGCCGACCGGCGGGATCAGCACACCAGTCGAGCCACCCATGGGCTCGACGATCACAGCGGCAATCGTCTCCGCGCCGTGCAGCGCGACGATCCGCTCGAGTTCTTCTGCCAGATGCCCGCCCCATGCCGGTCGGCCGCGCGTGAAAGCATTATGCGCCAGGCTGTGCGTGTGCGGCAAGTGATCGACACCGGCCAACAGGGCACCGAACTGTCGCCGGTTGTTGACGATGCCACCCACGGAAATCCCGCCGAACCCAACGCCGTGATAGCCGCGCTCACGCCCGATCAGCCGGGTTCGCGTGCCTTCGCCGCGCGCGCGCTGGTAAGCGATCGCGATTTTCAGCGCGGTATCGACCGATTCAGACCCTGAATTGGTGAAAAATATCCGGTCGAGGCTGTCTGGCATCAGTGCGGCAACGCGTGATGCCAGTTCGAAAAC
>JANODH010000018.1:0-12661 GCA_031412595.1 Sphingomonas sp.
AAAACGCGTGCCGAGTTCGCCGGATCGGACATTGCGGCGCATGCCCTCGATGCTCTCGAGAACTCGGGGATTGTCCGGATCTCGGTCCTCGGGCGCCGCGGCCCGCATCAGATCGCGATGACCCCAAAAGAACTTGGCGAACTGGGGCATCTGGCGCGTGCGCAGCCTTTCGTCGATGCAGCGGACTTACCAGCCGTAGAGGCTGACGCGCAGCTCGAACCCGGCTTGCGCAAATCGGTCAACCACCTGCGCGCATTTGCGGCCGAACCGGACAAGCAGAAGCCCGTTGCGATCGATTTCGACTTTTTTGCGATGCCCGTCAGGATCGAAGGCAACGGGCACGCCGAGCGCGTTATCGTCGAACGCACGCGTCTCGACGCCGATCTTCGTGCCGTCGGCACGGGCGAGACGTACGAAATTCCGGCGGGTCTGGTCGTCGCCTGCATCGGCTATCAGACGCCACCGATCGACGGTGTCGCCTATGACGATGGTCGCGGTCGCTTTGCCAGCAACGACGGCCGGATCGCAGCGGGCCTTTATTGCGTCGGCTGGGCCAAGCGCGGCCCGAGCGGCACGATCGGTACGAACCGGCCCGACGGCTATGCCGTTGCCGCGCTGATTGCGGCAGACATAGGCGAAGGTGCCGCGAAAGCGGGTCACGCCGCGCTCGATGCGATCCTCGCCGCACGAAATGCGAAAATCGTCAGCTTCAGCGACTGGCAGAAAATCGATGCAGCGGAGATCGCGCGCGCCCGCACCGATGCGCCGCGCGAAAAGTTCACGCGGATCGACGAGATGCTAGGCACGCTGGGTTGATACCCGTCGTCGTGCGAGCTAATGCCAACAGACCGCCGAAGCGCGGCACCGGATCGGTCGGGGAATAGCTCAGCCCGGTAGAGCACTGCCTTCGGGAGGCAGGGGCCGGAGGTTCGAATCCTCTTTCCCCGACCAAATCTTTTTCGTTTCGTGCGGCCATTTTGGCGCGGAACTGGCGCTTAGCCATTTGGTTATCATGACGTCACGTCGAACCATTTCAGGCGATCAGAAGTCACGATGCCCAGCCTGCACTATGTCGAAAGCTTCGATCGAGGATACACCCGCGAAAGGCGCGGTGATCGCTGGCATTATCGAAGCCTGACCGGGCGGGCCGTCACCTCTGCGAAACTGATTGCCCGGCTCGATTCCATCGCTCTGCCGCCGGCCTATCGCGATGCCTGGTACTGCCGGGATGCTACCGGCCATATCCAAGCCACTGGCGTCGACGATCGCGGCCGGTTGCAATATCGGTATCACGCCGACTTCCGGGCGCGACAGGACGCCGAAAAATACGGACGCTGCGCAGCGTTCGGCACTGCCCTCCCCGCCATACGCAAACAGATCGAACACGATCTCGCCCGCCGCGACTTATCGCGCGAACGCATCGTTGCAGCAGTCATTCATTTGCTGGATCAGGGCAAGATTCGCGTGGGGAACCGGGCCTACGCGTCTGCGAACAAGAGTTTCGGCGCTACAACCTTGCGTAATCGGCATGCCGAGGTGCGCGGTGCGCGCGTAACATTGAGCTTCATCGGAAAATCCGGGAAAGCACAGCGCGTGGCAATCGAAGACCCTCGGCTTGCGCGCATCGTCAAGCGCTGTCTTGCCGAACCAGGCCAGGAACTGTTTCAATACACTGATGCCAATGGTTCGACTCGTGCAATCAGCTCGGGCGACATCAACGATTATCTGCGCGCGCACAGCGATGGTTTTACGGCGAAGGATTTCAGAACCTGGGGGGCGAGCGTGATCGCATTTCAGGTTTTTGTCGCCAGCAAAGGGCAAACGAGCCTCAAACAACTGCTCGCAGAAGTCGCCGACAAGCTTGGTAACACGCCCGCGATTGCGCGCAAAAGCTATGTCCACCCCGCGATAATTGAAGCCGTCCAGCAGCGCGACACGTCGCGTCTGCCGCCAAAACTGCCGCGCTCGCGCAAATATCTGACCGGCGCAGAAGTTGCCCTGATCCACTTTCTTGACTGAACTGGATCGGCTGTTGTCGAATTGTGTTGCCAATATGCAACGTCGGTTTCTTGTTGTTTTAGGTTCATGAAACTATCGCGGCCGCCGTGCGCTTCACATTCCTCTCCAGTCCGGAGAGTATCAGGAGTTTGTTATGCGTACCGTATTTTCTGCTGTGCTTTTGGCAACAGCAGCCGTTTCCCCCGCACTTGCGCAGGAAAATGCGCCATTTACTGGGGCGCACGTCGAAGCGCTGGCAGGTTATGATGCCATTGGCGTCGGTGATGCCGATCTCGACGACAGCGCCGATGGCGTTCTTTATGGTGTCAACGCGGGCTACGATTTTCAACTGGGCGGCGTCATTGCCGGTATCGAAGGCGAAGTGACTGACTCGACAACCAAGCGTCGTGGTAACGAGTTGCTTGTTGTTGGTGACAGTGCCCGCCTGAATGCAGACCGCGACCTGTATGTCGGCGCGCGCCTGGGTTTTGCGGCCGGTCCGTCGACCATGATCTATGCCAAGGGCGGCTATACCAATGCCAAGCTGAAAGCCGAATACAATGATGGCCAAGGCGTGCTGGCAACCGAAGGCGTTACGCTCGACGGGTATCGGATCGGTGCCGGCATCGAACAGAAGTTCAATATCTTTGGGCCGAGTGGGTTCGTCAAAGCCGAATATCGCTATTCGAACTACAAGAATCTCGATTTCGGTGCTGCCGACATCGAGACCGATCTTGACCGGCATCAAGTGCTCGTCGGGCTCGGCGTACGGTTCTAAAGCAATCGGGCTGATCGCCTGTTCGAAAGGAAGGTCGGGGCAATGCCCCGGCCTTTTTTTGTCACGCTTCATTGCTGGGCGTCAGGCCGGTTTTCCGCCTGGCGTTTCACCTGTTGCCCGCTCGACCGCGATACCCGCCGTGAAGCCGTGAATGACTGTCGAGATGACGATGGTAAACGCAACGATTGCCCAGAGCGCTGCTTCGTTGACAAGATCCTGATGGCTTCCGGCATAAGCAATGTAGTAAATCGATCCGATGCCGCGCACGCCGTAAAACGCAACGACAGCTCGCTCGCGACGATGCTGCATCGTTCCCTTCAGCGACAGCCATGCCGTCAAGGGACGGATGACAAGCAGCAACAAAATCCCGATCGCTGCGCCCGGAAGCGTCAGGTGTGGCCATAGCGACGGGATGGCAGTGCCGAGCGCAACCAGCAAGATCGACGTAAGGACATGTTCGATCGACTGAACGAAGTCATGCAATTTGGCATGGAATGCGTGTTCGGCTTCCACACGCCGGAGCGTCAGCGCTGCAACGAAAACCGCAATGAAGCCATACCCCTCGACGAGCTCAGTAACACCGTAAGCGATCAGGACACCGGCAAATGCCGTCAGAGCCGACTCGCTCTCGGCCAGTGCATTTTTTTGGGGCCATTCGAACAGCAATTTGCCCAGCAGCCACCCGATCACGACGCCCGACAGCGTGCCCACGGCAATGCGATAGACAACATCGCGCGCAAGCCATTCGCCGAGCAACGCGAGATCGACAACGCTCGCCGCTGCAATCGCAAGCGCCAAATAGACGAATGGGAAAGCAAGGCCATCATTCAGCCCCGCTTCGGTTGTCAGTGTAAAGCGGACGGGATGCTCGCCCCCCTCGAGTGGTGCACCCACTTGAACGTCGCCGGCAAGAACCGGATCCGTTGGCGCAAGGATCGCGCCGAGCAGGAGTGCACCGGCAAACGTCATGCCTGCAAACGACCAGCCCAACACTGCAACGGCCAGAATACACAGCGGCATTGCCACCAGCAGCAACCCGATTGTCGGCCGCCAGACCGAAAGCGTGCGCAGCCGGTCAATCCGCAATCCGACACCCAGCAAACCGACGATGACACATAACTCGCTGACAACTTCCCAAGGTTTGGGTGTGATGATCGGCGACAATGCCGCGGGCATGCCAGGGATAAATCCGAAAGCGACAAATCCAAAGCCGATCAGCAGCGCCGATGCTGCCGGTTCGCGACCAGAAACCCAGCGCGGCAACCAGTGCGATAAAACGATCGCGCTCCCCAGGACGGCCAGCAATATGTGATACCCGGAAAACTCGTACATTCAGACACCTGCGCTTGCGATACGCCGCCCGGTAAACAGCGGATTTTTCGGAGGGACGGGTTAGCGGACGTAGCCCGGGGACTGTTCCCGCATCATCGGACGCGCAGCCGCCAGGTCGTTACGGATGGTGGTTGCCGCGACACCGCCTTCTCCCATTGCATGGCTGATTTGATCAAGCCCGAGCACAACGTCGCCCGCTGCATAAATCCCCGGAACGTCGGTGCGTTGATGGCTATCGACGACAATCGCGCCATCCTCGGCGGTTTTGGCGCCAAGTGCGACTGCCAAGCCGGAATTCACGTCCGAACCTAGCGCGGGGTAGACACTGTCGAAAGCAAGCTCGCCTCCGTTCGTTTGAACAATCAGTTGCCCGTCCTCGATCCGACGCACGTGTGCTGGCCCATCGATCAAATTAATGTTGAACTGCGCCACTTTCACCAGATCCTCTGATTGGAAATCATGGCGACCGTCCGCTGCCATCAGGGTTACATTCGATGTGTAGCTCCGCAAAAAGACTGATTCAGCCAATGCCGCCGGGCCCGTTCCGATCACGCCAACATTCTTGTCCGTCACCTCATACCCGTCGCACACCGGACAGTAACGCAAAAAACCTCCAGCCAGTGCATCGTCATGCAGTGACTGCGCTAACGACGGTTTACGGTTTACCACACCTGTGGCCAAAAGCACGGAGCGTGCCTGCTGCACCCCGCGTCCCCATTCGCCTTCGAATGTTGCCCCCGCTTTGTCGAGCCGCGTTACGCGCCCCGTTTCGATGACCACGCCGAAGTTACGCGCTTGCTGGCGCATGTCATCGAGTAATGCCGCCCCTGAGATACCCGACGGATACCCCGCATGATTGTGCGTGCGAGGTATCCATTTAGCTCTGCTTTCATCAGCGTCGACCACGCGCACATTCAAATGAAAACGGGCGAGATAAATCGCAGCAGTCAACCCCGCAGGGCCACCACCGACAACCAGGCAATCGATCCTTACATCATCAGTCATGAAGTATCGCCGCCTAACCGACTGACAGCGTTATCCCAATCAATCCGTGGCATCGATGTTGACAGATGTTTCAGCAAGCTTGGTCATATACTCGTCGCCGCCGTAGATTTCCTTGGTGGCCTTATCGAGACTTTTGACAGCATCTTTCAAACCCAGCGTTCCGGCATAGGACGCTGCCGTGCCGAAACCAGCGATGCCATAATGCGTCATGCGCTGATATTGCGCGATGACCAGGGCATCGAGCACGGGACCTTTGTCGGGCGCTTCTTCCGAAGTGTGCTTGATCGCCTCGGCAACAAGGCCTTCCATTCCCTTGCAATGCTCCTTTTTTACCTTCTCGCCTGAGTCCGCGAGCAATTGCTTCAGGATCTCGGTATGCCGGGCAATGCCTTCTTGCGATTTAGACAGCATTTCCTTCAGTGCCGCGTCGCTTACCTTGACACTGATCTTCTTCAGAACTTTTGCCATCTGGTCATTGGCCGACCAAAGGTCCTGCAATTCGCCGGTATAAAGATCGGTTAGGTTTTCGGGGGCTGCCACTGCATTCTCCAGTACGATTGATTGGTGCGGCTCAATTGCCGTCCACCAGAAACGACGCCCCCGTTCGGTTGTTCCCAAAGCCAGCCTATAAGAAAATATCGGCAATTTATTTATTGTGCAGTGCAGCAACAAGACTATGTTCACGGCGTTTACAGTCTGCCGAATAGCTCGGCACAGGAATTTTTATGTCTGTTCGCGGTCGCCCGACACCATTGCCGAAAGGGCTTGCGGGACGTTTGCTGCCGGTCGATGCACTGCGTACAAATCCTGGAGCGTTAACGGCTGATCTGTATCTGCCGCAACGATTGGAGCGCGACGCGCCACTCATCGTCGTGCTTCATGGCTGCACGCAGACGGGTGTCGATTATGCTTGTGCCGCAGGTTGGTTGGCACTCGCCGATCGTCACCGCTTCGGCGTCTTGATCCCCCAGCAACAGCGCGCCAATAATGCCAATCTTTGCTTCAACTGGTTCGAAAGCCGCGACATCGCGCGCGGCGGCGGCGAAGTGGCCTCGATCAAAGCCATGATCGAATGGACAGTGACGACACATGGCTTTGATGCCGAAAGAGTCCACATTTCGGGCCTTTCTGCGGGAGCCGCGATGGCTGGTGCAATGCTGGCTACCTATCCCGAAACGTTTGCTGGCGGCGGCCTCCTCGCCGGACTCCCCTATGGCATGGCGACATCGATGCCCGCTGCTTTTCAGCAGATGCAAAAGGGGTCGGCCTCGGACGGCGCGGCGCTCGCAGCCAGAGTCCTGCAGGCGACCGATCATAAAGGACCGTGGCCGAGCGTATCGGTTTGGCACGGGGATGCTGATCGGACTGTCAACGCACATAACGGCACAGCGACAGCCGCACAGTGGCGTGGCGTGCACGGCTTGGCCGACGCGGGTGCGACAGTCGAGGAGAGCACCACGCATCGCCGGACACTATGGCAAGCTGGCGATAGTGGGGGGCGGGTCGAGCACGTCGAGGTAAAAGGCATGGGACACGGAACACCGATCGCCACAAGTGGTATTGAAGCTGTTGGATACGCCGCACCTTTTGTTCTCGATGTCGGTCTGTCGTCGAGCAGCCAACTTCTCGATTTCTGGGGCATTGCCGAAGCAGCATCTGTCGCAAAATCACAGCCCTTGCCGATCCCTGTACGTCGCCTGGAACCAATCGGTGCGCCAGGATTGCGACAAGCGGCAAACTCCTCCCCGCGTGAGCAAGGCGTCGAAAAAATCATCAATGACGCTTTGCGTGCAGCAGGCCTGCTCAAATAGCGGCTTCGCGCGAAGCAACCCCGCCCAAGCAGGCGACTGCATCGATTATTATAGCGCGATCGATGAAAAACGTGGTCGATTGCCTGCTCGGGCAGCGTGGCCCGGAATTCGGCGGAGACGAAGCCTATGTCGACATCGTCGGGCTCAACTATTAAAGGTATAAGCAGCGGTCTGCGGCGTCCTTCGCAGTGCGGATAGAACCTGCTCAGATGATGCCGCTGCGAATGATCCTCATGAGCGCCGCGCCCCTCGCAAGAGTCCCTGCTGACCATTATTCGTGAAGCCAGTGCCCGTTAGCTGTCTTTTCGGAGGGCATCTGGTTTGTGCGAGGCGATCTTCCCGTCGGCAGTTTCCACAATAAACTGAGGATTGGCTCTCGTTGCAGCCACGTCATGACCTTCGATTTTTGTAGGCGACGTCTGTTTCTTGCGAACTTTTCCGTGCGCCGTGCCACCGTGGCTTTGCCACGTCACCTTGTCGCCAATTTTCAGATCGTTAGGCATTCTTTCCTCCTAGCGGTGATCCAGCGACGTCGATTAGCTTTGAAACACCGCCCGTATGCCGAGCTTTCCGATCATCTGCGACAAACGCGCGACGTCCCAATTCGTTAGGCGGACACAGCCATGGCTTTCAGCGCGCCCGATCGTCTGCGGCTCATTGGTTCCATGAATGCCATAATGCGGCTTCGACAAATCGATCCATGTGACGCCCACCGGACCGTTCGGTCCCGGCGGCAAAAGCTGGGCTTTCTTCGTGTCGCTCACATCCCAGAATAGCTTGGGATTATAGTGAAACTCCGGATTTCGGCTGATGCCCTGAATTTTCCAAGTGCCGAGCGGCAGCGGATCGCGCTCGCTCCCCATCGTTGCCGGAAATTGCGCAATCAATTGATCTGCTTTGTCAAAAACTTTGAGCACACCGTCCGACTTGTCGACAACGACTTTGGCAGCTTGCGGCTGGTTCGCGTCGACTGCCAGCGACTGAAGCGTCACGCCCCAGCCACGATCGACATATGTTGGCGCAGCGTCGGTAGGGTCGCTGATGTTCGGCACGCGGATGACCAAATTCTCGCCGATTTTTGTCGTCGGTGAATTGAGCGCAATCAGGGTTTCTGGCGTCGTGTGCCATCGCTCGGCAAGTGCTTCCATCAGATTGCGGTAGCCGAGCGTCGGCATTTTTGCCTGTTCCGCCGCATCTTTGGGCAAATCGGGGAAAAATGTCTGACGCGCGAACCCAGCCGGGATGCGCACAAGACGCGTTGGCGGGCGGTTTTCGACTTTCGACAGCGCAGCCGTGGTTTTTTCGTCGAGGTTCCCCGACACAGTCAGGTTATTGGCTGCCTGATACCCGCGGAGCGCAAGCTTGAATGTCTCCCCGTTCTTTCCGTCGATCACACCAGGCGAAAAACCGGCACGATCGAGCGCAATCTGCGCCTGCATCGTGCCCAGCGGGAGCGAATTTGTGTTGACCTGCGCTGCCTCCGGCGCGGCCGTGAATTTAAGATCGGGCGCTGCTTGTTGCTGAAATTCCCGGACTTTGGCCGGCGGGGCGGGGTCCGGCGAAGCGGAACAGCTCGCAAGAATAGCAAACAAGGGCAAAACATTACACGTTTTCACGCAACAAACTCCGAGCGAACAGGCAGCAAACTGGCGGGCGCAGGTTGCGTTCCCCGTCAGGCAGCCTGATCCAACCGACGATGCAAATAATTGCCGTCGAAACCCGCAATCGAGGCAAGCTTCGTAAAGTCCGAAATCGTCAATGTACCAGCGCCGACATTCATGATTTCGCCTGCTTTCAAAATGCGCAGGACACGATTGACATGGACCGATGTGAGCCCGAGCGCATCAGCAAGAACGATCTGTGTCAGCGGCATTGCACAATGTTTATCGCTGCCCCTTGCGCCGATCCGCGCGCGAACGTGAAGTTCGCACATCAGATGCGCGATCCGCTCGATTGCCGTACGCCGACCGGTATTGACGATCCATGATCGCAAAATGCTTTCATCGACAAGCTGCATCTTCCAAAATGCATGAGCCAACGCAGCTCTTGCCGCCAAAAACTTGTCGATCGCGTCGCGTGGAAGAAACGCGACCCTCGCCGCCGTTAACGTGCAAACCGAATAGTCGATCCGCTCGATAACGCCGACATGCGTGTCGCAAAGATCACCCGGCAATAGAAATGCAGTGATCTGACGCCCGCCGCCGGGCAAGATTTTATAACGGCACGCCCAACCATCGAGCACGGCAAGCACAGGCCCGGCACGATCGCCTTCGCGGATAAGGTCGCGGCGCGATGGGTACGACCGGACGACGTTGCACACATTTTCCAATGCCCGCACGTCGTCACTCGAGATAGCCGCAAGGCTCTGAATCTTGTCGATAAAGGAGTTTGACATGTTGCGGTCAGCTCCTTCAAAAACGACCCGAATTGCTGATGCAGGTAAAGCCCGCAGGCGTGAATTTGTTCCTGTTCGGCATATCGGCAAGTCGAGTTGGCATTTGCAATTGTTGACAAACCTGATGTTGAAACTGTCCGATATCGGCACACGCGCTGTGTTCTTTCACGGGAGTGACAAGGTTGCTAACCCCGATCTTCAGCTTGAGCGGGTTGAGCCAAAGGCACCTAATCTGACAAAAAACCGCCTAATTCTGACAATATTCTAATTCGATGAATGCCGAACCAACCGCGCAGTTGATGCCAGAGTTAAAGATTAATTCCGCGCACACCATGAATCTTGACCTAGGTTAGCGCAGCACGATGACGTTCAACTATCTGGGGCCGCCGGAGAAGTCCCGAGAGCCACAAGAAGGACGAAGATGCTGAGCGGCGAAAGCGCGATACGGTCTCGTCCCTCAATTCTGTAACTAGCCATCAGGGATTAAGTCTATGAAACGAGTAATGATTACCCTAGCCGCGACCGCCGCGGTATTTGCCGCAATGCCAGCGCAAGCTGTTACGATCGTGCCAGGAAGCGCGGACCTTATGTTCGACGCTTTCAACCCGGCGACGCAAGGCGAGGTTCTGGCAATCACGTCGGTTCCCGGCACGGCCTTGACCTTCTCGGGCCTGATGCGCTCGGCGGTCTATCGCAACACGCTCGGCACGATCGACTTCTATTATCAGGTGGCGCGGACCGGTCCCGGCACGATTGCCAATAATATGATCGATGCGTTCACCGCTGCAAACTTTGTGACGTTCAATGTCGAAGGCTTTGTCAGTGCTGCAGACCCCGATGGTGCCGGTTTCTTCACCGCTGCCATGAACCCGCCGTCATCGACTACGACGACCGGACGTTCGGCTACGGGCTCGACGCTGCAGACCAATTTCGGCACGAACGGCCTTCAGGGTACCGAAGTGAGCGCGACCTATATCTTCCGCACGAATGCCACGGCATTTACGCAGGGGACATTCGGCGTGATCAACGGTTCGACGTTTTCGGGTCTGGCGTTCGCGCCTGCGGTCAGCGCCGCCGTTCCCGAGCCAACGACTTGGGCAATGATGTTTGCCGGTTTTGCCATTGTCGGCAGCGTGCTTCGTCGCCGCAGAGCGACTGCGATTTACGCGAGCTAGATCGACAAGAACAACAAGCCCAAATCGGGTCGCAGTTTACCAGAGGAGGGGGCGCTTTTAGCGCTTCCTCCTTAACTGGTTCTGGCACACGCCGCCCTCGGCTTCGTTTAATGCATTAGTGCAACAAACGGAGCGCACTATTTCGTTTTCGTTGAGTCGAGCCATGCCGTGCATGGCGACATCATCCGCGCTGGTCCCATCTTCGTTGCGCCGCCAGACCATCACATGACCATCGAATGCGGCAAGATCGCCCTGACCAAAGGTCCACGTGACAATATGGCACGACCGTTACTTCGCGTTGGCGAAACTCACGCTCGATCATCCTGTCTCGATAAACGAAGCACTAAGCCAAATAGCGCAGCTATAGGAATTTCGGGTTCGGAAGTGGCATCATCCAGGCAGCAAGCATAAAATCGGTGGCTCGGTTTCTTCAGATTGAGACTCGCTAGTTGCGTTGATCATGTTACGACCTTGCGCAGGAGACGAGCCTCGAATTTGGCGAGCGAAAACGGAGGGGCCGCAAGTTGAGTAATCTATCCGACCTGCCCGGTTTCCTGACGGTCGGTATCGGCGCATCCGCTGGAGGCCTCGAAGCATTCAAAAGCTTTTTCAACGCCATGCCCGCAGACACGGGGATGGCATTTGTTCTGATCCAGCATTTAGCTCCTGATCACAAAAGCATGCTAGCCGAGCTTGTCGGCAAGCACACGCCGATGAACGTGATCGAAGCTGTCGATGGCGTCGCAGTGCAGCCCAATTGCGTTTTCGTTATTCCGCCCGATGCGACCATGACGATCAGCGGCGGCGTCCTCAAAATCGTTCATCCCGCACCGCCGCGCGAACGACGTCGTCCCATCGACACATTTTTCGAGTCGCTGGCAGAAGATCAGGGGGAACATGCCGTGTGCATCATCCTGTCGGGCACCGGGAGCGACGGGGCGATCGGCCTGACCGCGATCAAAGAACATGGCGGGCTGACACTGGCGCAAGCCGAATATGACAGTCATGCAATGGCTGGGATGCCCGAAAGCGCTGCTAACACCGGCCTGGTCGATGAAGTGCTGGCTGTCGAAGCAATGCCCGATCGTGTCATTGCGCACCAAAACCATCTGGCAGGCATTACGGACGGGATAGACCATGATGGCGTTCACAAGGACGCGGCATCGCAACTCGCCTCGATCCTGCGCGCGCTCCATGCGCACACTGGCCATGATTTCAGCGAATATAAGGAAAAAACACTGGCGCGACGGTTGCAGCGGCGCATGCAAGTCCTCCAGGTCGAAACGCCGCAAGCCTATCGCGAGCGCTTGCGCAAACATCCCGAAGAACTCGATTTGTTGCTGCGCGAACTGCTGATCAGCGTCACGCATTTCTTCCGCGATCCCGCGTCGTTCGAAGCGCTGAACCAGACCGTACTGAAACCGTTGATGGCCTCGAAAAGCGGCAAGGACGAAGTCCGCATCTGGGTGCCTGGTTGTGCCACGGGCGAAGAAACATATACGATCGCTATCCTGCTGCGCGAAGCGATGGATCCGGGACGGCCCCGCCCGAAAGTACAAATCTTCAGCACCGATCTGGACGAACGCGCAGTCGCCGTGGCGCGGCTCGGTCGATATCGTAAACCGATCGTCGGCTTATCGCCTGAACGCCTCGAGCGCTGGTTTACCGCAGAAGGCGACAATTACGTCATTGCCCCCGAGATCCGCGAGATGTGCGTCTTTTCCGCGCATAGTGTTATCAAGCACCCACCGTTCTCCAAGCTTGACCTGATATCCTGCCGCAATTTGCTGATCTACCTCGACCCATCGATGCAAGACCGGCTGATGCGCACGTTTCACTACGCGCTGAATCCTCGCGGGCAATTATTTCTCGGATCGTCCGAGTCAGCAACGAGAGCAACCAAGCTCTTTAGCGTCTGTGATAAAAAGCATCGGATTTTCGAACGCCGCGACATCGCGCAATCTCAACTTCCCGCTTATTCGACTGGCAACAAACCCACAGTGCTCCCCCTGCCCGCAACGGACCAGACTCCGACCGATAGCCAACTCGATAAATATATTCGCCGGGTGATGGAGAAACACGCGCCGCCGCATTTACTGCTGGATCGCAGCAACAAGATCGTGCGGTTTTCGGGTGGTGCCGTGGGCGCGTATCTTGAGCCGTCGCC
>JANODH010000019.1:0-1649 GCA_031412595.1 Sphingomonas sp.
GCGAAAATATAAGGCGCGAACGGATTGACGAAAAGCAGCTTGGCCATCGTCGGGAATAACTTGGCGGCAAGCCCCGGAAACGGGAGCAAAGCCGGGCTGAGCCCGACGACGCCTTTGGCATCGACAAGCCCGTCGAGCACCATGCGCAGACCTACGGCCGCGCCCGCCGAATGACCGACGACAACAGTTGGTGCGAGCCCGATTTCACCGAGCAACGCCGCCACCGCCTTTGCCATTGCCGGCAACGACTGCGGCCCGTGCGCCGTAAAACCGTGGCCCGGCAGATCAGGGGCAACGACAATGAAATGCTCGGCAAGAAACGGCAATAGTGCGCGCCAGCTGTGGGTTGCCGCACCCGTTCCATGCAACAGCAACAGCACGGGTCCCGCTCCCGCAACCTGCACATGCCAGCGCATGCCACCCGCCGTTACAAATCGGCTGTGCACGCGATTGGGCCAGTCGCGGCCTTCGCGGTCCCAGTCGGGCCGGTCGCTCATGTGGCTTTGACCGCATCACGAACCGACAGCGCGTCGCCACGCGGCAGAGCCACGAACTTGGCTTGCATCAGCGCGGCAATCGCGAGTCCCTCCGCGCGCGGACGTGCCGAGATGTCGATCAATACGCCGGGCGCGTTGATTGTGCGGGCAGCACTTTCCGCATCGCGCTTCGCCGCCGCTGCATCGGCTGTGCCATCGAAGGCGATATTGCCGCGACCGTCCGTAAGCACAACGACGAATGGCGTCCGGTCTTTGGATCGCACCAGTGCGGCGACTTCACCGGCCATCGCCAGACCTGCCGCCAGCGGTGTTCCACCACCACCGGGAAGCTCGGCAAGCGCGCGTCGTGCCCGCGTCAGCGACCGTGTCGGGGGCAGGATCAGTTCGGCCCCTTTGCCACGAAACGCGATCAGCGCGACTTGCGCACGCTTTACATAAGCTTCGGCCAGAAGAAGCTCGACAGCCCCTTTTGCTTCCGCCAATCGCGCGGCTGCCGACGATCCTGATGCATCGACGACGAAGATCGTCGTCGTTTCTGCGCGTGATTGGAAGCGTTTGATGCGCAGATCGTCACGCCGGATGCGCACGCGCCGGTCGCCCGCCACGCGCCGCAGCTTCTGCCACGGCGCGGCCGCGCGCAATGTTTCGATCAGACTGAGCCGATTGCCGCCGCGCGGCACCCCCGCCCGCACGCCCACGGGCCGCCCGCGCATCTGCGCTTTCAGTTTCGCACCGCTCCCTTTGCCTTTGCTCATCGCGGCGCGACGACCGTTGTCGGCAATCGCGGCAATCATGTTGGGCGGCAACGTCGCGCGGACGGCTTCGAGAATGACGTCTTCCAGCGGTTGCATGGTATCGCCACTCGACTGCTCGCCGGGGTCCGAGTCTTCTGGCATGGCGTCAGGCGGGTCATCGACCGTCGGGAATTGGGTCGCGCGCGGCACAAGCACGAGACGAATGGCGAGGATAAGATCGTCTTCGGTGACGCTATCACGATCGTCGAGCAATGCCGCTGCTTTTGCGGCCCGCAGCGTCAGCAGGGCACCACGCGCCGATGCGACCCCAAGCGATGTGGCTGCCGATGCAATAGCGCGCAGCGCTTCGTCTGAAACCAAGACGGCACCCCGGCGAAGGCCGGGGTCCAGGGCCTTC
>JANODH010000020.1:0-4527 GCA_031412595.1 Sphingomonas sp.
TCGGCGTCTGGACACTGGTGATCACGCCGCTCGTCATGTTTTATGTCCGTGGCATCGGTCTGATGATTGCCGCGCGGCTGTGGATCGTGCCCAGTTTCGATTTCCGCGGCACACGCGCAACAATGGCGTTCGGTGGTGCCCTCACCATTTGCCAAATCCTTTGGGTGATCCAGAGCCAGGCCGATATCGCGATCGCGGGCAGCCGGTTCGATCCCTATCACCTCGGCCTTTACTTCGAAGCGCTGTTCCTTGCCCAGATCGTCACATCGAAATTCATCCCGCCACTGAACGAAGTCGCTTTTCCGAGCTACGTCGAGCTCAACAACAGCGGGACCGGCATTGCAAATGCGTTTATCAGCACAGTGCGACTGACGATGTTCGTTGCTGCCCCCCTATATCTCGGCATGGCAGCGACCGCAGGCCCTTTGATCGCGACTCTGTTCGGGCCGAAGTGGCTCGAAATGATCCCGTTCGCGCAACTCATCGCGCTCGCCATGCCGTTCTTTGCCCTGCAGATCATCTTTTCGCCCGCGACCAACGCAATGGGCAAACCCGGCATTTATGTGCAATCGAGCGTCGCCGGGGCGCTGATCATGCCAACGGCATTCGTGATCGGCATCCAATATGCGCCGATCGGTCTGGGCTACGCCTGGCTCGCGGGGGCGCCGCTGCTCCTGCTGTTCACGATGCTGCTGTCGCTGCCGACGATCGGTGCGCGCATCATCGACATCGTAAAAGCGGTTGCGCCGAGTGCGCTGGCCGCCGGGATCATGGCTGCGACAGTGCTGTTTGTCGAGACGCGACTCCTCTCCGATTGGCCTGCACCCGGACAGCTTGCACTGCTCGTGCCGCTCGGCGCTGCGATCTACCTCGGGCTGTCGTGGCGCTTTCAGCGGCATACGATCGACGACCTGATCGGATTTCTGCGCAAACGGAAACCGCTCTGAATGGCGCGGGTGCAAGTCGCGATTTTCGCGCATAATGAAGAACGGCGGATTGCGGGTTGCATCAATCGCTTGCCCTTGGGCTCGGATAAATTTGAATTTCATTTGCTCGTCAACGGGACGACCGACCGAACGGTCGCGATTGCCCACAGCGTAACAGCGTCGACGCCACATTTTCACATTCACGATTTGCCGCTCGGCGGGAAAGCGCGGACGTGGAACCACTTCGTCGATGCAATCCATGACGATGGCAGTCCGGCCTGCCTGTTTGTCGACGGCGATGCCGAAGTCATGCCCGGTGCACTTGAAGCAATGGTCGCGACGCTCGCCGCCAACCCGCAAGCCAATGCCGTCAATGCCATGCCGATCACCGGCCGAAATCAAGCCGCCTATCGCGCCACGATGCGCAAGGAACACAGCATGTTCGGGGCGCTTTATGGTCTCAACGGGGCATTTGTTCGCCGATTGAAGGCGAGTGGCATCCGCCTGCCCATTGATCTGATCGGTGACGATGGCCTGATCGCAGCACTGGCAAAGACCGATCTCGGTCCAGAAGCAGCGTGGAACAACCGGCGGATCGCCAATTGCGAAGCAGCGCAGTTTCAGTTCGAGGAAACCGACTGGCGCGTACCCGCGACATGGCAGCCGCAGTTCCGCCGGATGATCAATTACAGTGTCCGCCGCTACCAAAACTTGGTCATTTCGCAGATCATGCGTGGCCCTGGACCTTCGGCGCTGCCCGCAACAATGCGCGAGACCTATGCGGCGCACTGGCACATGTTCGGTGTTCGGCCGAAACATGCATTGTTCGACGGGCTGGCCAAGCGCCGAATGAAGCGCGCCGCATCATGATGACATCGCTTTATTCATTTTTGCGGTTTAGCGCTTCCTGATGCGCGAGACTGCAATCCACCGTGTCGGCACCGCCATGTCGCGCAAGATCATCGTTGCCGAATTCAACGAGTTGTGTCCCTGGCTGATCGATCAGTGGATGGCAGACGGGCTGCTCCCAAATTTCGAGCGAATGCACCGCCAGAGCACGGTTTTCGATACCTTTGCAGACGTGACCGATCCGGCAAATCTCGAACCGTGGATCCAATGGTATTCGCTGCACACGGGTTTGTCGTTCGATCAGCACAAGATTTTTCACCTGACCGAAGGTGCGGCTGCCATGCATGACGATTTGTGGCGAATCGTGCATGCAGCGGGGCGCAACGTCATCAACTTTGCGGGCATGAATGCGCGGCCGTTCGATTTTCCGGGCAGCGTCTATGTCGCTGATCCGTGGTGCGAAAACGACAATGCATCGCCGCCTGAACTCAATCGCTACAACCGCTTCGTTGGGGCCAATGTCCGCGAATATTCGAATCCGGACGCGTGGCTGACACCTAGCGATTACGCCCGTTTTCTGGGATTCATGGTCACTCACGGTTTGCGCGCGCGGACAATCGGCGCGCTGGCTCGCCAGCTGATCGAGGAGCGGATTCGCGACCGCCGCCTCGCGTGGAAACGCGCGATGCTGCTCGACCGGATGCAGATGGACGTATTCTGTCACTACGTGCGAACAACCGATCCCGATTTCGCGACCTTTTTCATCAATTCGACCGCGCATTTGCAGCACAGCTATTGGCGGCAGTTTCAGCCCGATGCGTTCACCGCGAAGCCCGACGCCGAGTCGCATGCGCTTTACGGTGAAGCTGTGAAAACGGGATATATCGCGATGGACCAGCTGCTTGGCGCGTTCATGCAAATGGCCGATAAGACCGGGGCAATGCTGGTCTTCGCAACCGCACTCAGCCAGCAGCCCTATCTTGCCGCTGAAGACTCAGGCGGCAAACATTTCTATCGCTTGCGCGACGTCGATGCCTTTTTCCGCCGTTTCGCCCTGCCGCACGGCACCATCGATCCGACGATGACGCATCAATATTTCGTCCGGTTCGATAACAATGCCAATCGTGTGACCACGCAGACGACGTTGGCAGCGTTCAGGCTGGCCGATGGTCGGGCGCTGTTCGATTTCAACGACCGGACGACCGATGGCTTGTACTTCTCCTGCAATATTTTCAG
Source organism: Sphingomonas sp. (assembly GCA_031412595.1). Lineage (GTDB taxonomy): Bacteria > Pseudomonadota > Alphaproteobacteria > Sphingomonadales > Sphingomonadaceae > Sphingomonas_O. The sequence goes on from JANODH010000020.1 coordinate 3,012, forward strand.
TGAAATCGACAGCGCGACCGCGATCCACGCGCCGGATGGACAGTCGCTGACGTTCGGCGACATCGCATACAAAATCGATGCGACCAAATCGGGGCGGCATCATCCGGCTGGCGCTTTGTGGTTCCGTGGCGGCAAGCACGTGACGCATAAAGCCCCGGTTTCGATCCTCGATATTTTCCCGACACTGCTCGACCTGATGGGGATCGAAAACCCGACGAGCGACCGCAAAGGAAAATCGCTGGTCGATCAGCTGGCAATATAATCGCGCATCGCGGCTGCTTCGGCTTCGATGCGATCGATCCGATATTTGACGAGATCGCCGATCGAAACGAAGCCGATGATCGTATCGCCGCGGACGACAGGCAAATGGCGGATGCGCCGCCGGGTCATCAGCGACAAACCGGACATGACCGGCGTATCGGGATCGACTGTCATTGCCGGCGCGGTCATCACATCGCCGATTCGCGCTTCGAGAGCTGCCGCCCCTGATTTAGCGAGCGAATAGACGACGTCGCGTTCGGAAAAAATCCCAACAACGCGGCCGTCGTCGATTACGGGCACGGCACCGATCCGTCGTTCGGCGAGCATTGCGACGGCATCCGAAACGCGATCATCACTGCCGAGCGCAACGATCTCGCTTCCCTTCGCTGCAAGAATAGCGCCGATCGTCATGATCTTTCTCCTGCCGCGGCGACTCCGTGCCGCCATGGGTTGATCGTCTCATGAACGCAGGCCAAAGGGAAGTGATGAGCAACCCTGGACTCGATGACCCCGATTATGCGCGCTTCGCCTGGGGCCGCTTCCGCCGGTTGATCCTGTGGATGGCGCTGGCCTCGTCACTCGCAGCCGGCGCAGGCCTTACCGCTCTGCGCCTACTGATCGGGCCCGTGCCCCTGCACATGGGAATTGCGACGGGCCTTGGCACATTCTTTTCGGTCATGCTGGCCGCTACGCTCATGGGCCTTGTTTTCTTAAGCAATGGCACGGGCCATGACGACACGATTGTCGACCCCTTCGAAGATCTGAACCCGTGAACCCTGACGATCCGATTCTCCGTGTCGTCCCGCAACCGGCCGACATCAATGCAATTGGCCATATCTTCGGTGGGTGGGTGCTCAGCCAGATGGACATCGCCGGCGGGATCGTCGCCGGACGCATTGCCGAGGGGCGGTGTGCGACTGTGGGCATCGAGAAAATGGACTTTCACGCGCCAATCCTCCTGCGCGATCTGATTTCGATCTACGCCAGCATCGAACGGCGCGGCCGCACGTCGATCGCGATCCGCCTCGACGTGATCGCCAGCCGCGACCGTGGGCAGCAGGAAGTCAAAGTGACGAGTGGCGTCTTTACGTTCGTCGCGCTCGACGATGATTTCAAGCCGAGGCCGCTGCCGCCGGTCTAAGCCGCCAGCCCGTGCATCGCATCCATACTGACGACCGTGCCGGCTTCGATCTCGGCCGCTTTGGCTTCGACGAGCTTGACGATATGATCGAGGATCTGGTCGTCGCTGACATGA
>JANODH010000021.1:0-5254 GCA_031412595.1 Sphingomonas sp.
ATGCAATCCTCGATCACGTTCGCGCGCTTGCCGACACGGGCTTTGGCGAACACATCGAGATACGCGATGCCTATGATCCGTCGCTTCCGCCTGTCCTCGTGGATCGCGATTCGATGATTCAGATTGTGCTAAATCTTTTGAAGAACGCCGCAGAAGCAGTGCCGTCGGGAAAGCGTGGCATTGTCACCTTGACCACTGGCTATCGTCATGGTGTTGCGGTGCCTGATCAAAACGGTGGCCGCCTCTCCGTTCCGATCGAACTGTGTGTCATTGATGACGGGCCGGGGCCACCACCGGCGATCGCCGATCACTTGTTCGAACCGTTCGTCTCGTCCAAATCATCGGGGCGGGGGCTCGGACTTGCGCTTGTCGACAAACTCGTGCGGGACAATGGCGGCATGATCCAGTTTGCGCGTGAGGGCACGCCGGAGCGTACTGTTTTCCGCTTGCTCCTTCCGAGAGCGCAATGACACGGGCAAAGATCCTCGTTGTCGACGACGATGCAGCGATCCGGCTTGTCGTGACCGAAGCCCTCCGGCGCGACGGGCATGAAGTTCGCACGGCAGCAACAGTTGCCGAGCAGGTATCGATGCTCGAGATTTTTGAGCCTGACGTGCTCATCACAGACGTCATGCTGCCCGACGGCAATGGCCTTGATCTTGTCCCCTCGATCCTGACGAAGCGCCCCGAATTGCCGGTCATCGTCTTGTCTGCGCAGAACACGCTGACGACCGCCGTACGCGCAACCGAGCAAGGCGCGTTCGAATATCTGCCCAAGCCTTTCGACCTCGATGAATTGTGCCGCGCCGTACGCGATGGCCTTGCGCGCAGTCGCCAGACCAGCGAGGTCCCGCTGCCGCAAGAACCGGATTTGCCCATGATCGGGCGCTCGGCGGCGATGCAGGATGTCTACCGCATGATTGCACGTGTGGTCGCAACTGACCTCACGGTGCTCATTCTCGGCGAATCGGGAACAGGCAAGGAACTGGTCGCGCGCGCGTTGCATGACTTGGGCGGGCGCAAAACCAAACCGTTCGTTGCAGTCAATATGGCTGCAATCCCACGCGAACTGATCGAAGCGGAACTGTTCGGCCACGAGCGTGGCGCATTTACAGGCGCGCTGTCACGCACTGCCGGAAGGTTCGAACTAGCGGCTGGCGGCACGTTGTTTCTCGATGAAATCGGCGACATGCCGATGGAAGCACAGACCCGTTTATTGCGGGTTCTGCAGTCGGGCGAGTTTACCCTGGTTGGAGGCACGCGCTCGATATCGGTCAACGTGCGGATCATCGCAGCGACGCACAAGAATCTCGCTGATCTGATTGCAAACGGCCAGTTTCGCGAAGATCTTTACTATCGGCTGAATGTTGTGCCGATAAACTTGCCGCCGCTTCGGCAGCGGAGCGACGACATCGGTTTGCTTGCTCAACATTTCCTCGACAAAGCGGCCGCCGAAGGATTGCCACGCAAGCGCCTGAATGCCGCCGGCACCGCAAGCCTGCTTGATTATCATTGGCCCGGGAACGTCCGCGAGCTTGAAAATCTGATGCGTCGACTTGCAGCGATCTGCCGCGATCCAATGATACCCGCCGACGTCATCGTTGCTCAGCTTGGGGGCATTGGGCCCACGGCGCTGGAACCGGCAGAAACAGTGGCGGATACAATCGAAGCGCATCTCAAGCGCTATTTCGTCCAGTTCGGCAGCGAACTACCGCCGGCTGGCCTTTACGATCGTATCATCGCCGAAGTTGAAAAACCGCTGCTGATAGCATCGCTTGACGCTGTTCGCGGTAATCAGCTCAAGGCGGCTGATCTTCTCGGCATTAATCGCAATACTTTGCGTAAAAAGCTCGCTGATCTGGGCATCACGCCAAAACGCAGCAGTTGACCCGTCCGGAAGTTCCGGTAATGTTCCGTTATGATATTTGAAATGGTGGTCGTAGCGGTTGCCGCTTTTGCGCTCGGCGCACTAATTGCGTGGTTGTTCACGAGCCGTCAGGTCGCAGCGCTGCGTGTCCATGCCGACCAATCCGAACTGCATCGCTCGATGCTGGCTGCTGTTACGAAAGAACGTGACGATGCGCTGCGCACGCATGCAGAGCATCGCGCCGGCAGCGAGGCGCGGGAGACCGCATTTCAGGCGCGGCTCGACGAGATGGCAGCGGCGCGGGAGTCTTTGTCAGCGCAGTTTTCTGAAGTCGGTGCAAAATTGCTCGAAACGGCGCAGCGGCAATTCCTCGACCGCGCGGACGAACGATTCAAACAGTCCGAGGCAACGACGGGGCAGGGGCTGAAAGCGCTGCTCCAACCAGTTCACGAACGTCTCACGCGTTACGAAGAGACAGTCACGAAAGTCGAAGCCGAACGACGTGACGCATTCGGGTTACTGCATGGTCAGATCGAATCGATGCGCACCGGCACGGAGCGTGTTTCCTCCGAAGCGGCAAAGCTGGTGAACGCTCTTCGCAATGCCCCGAAAGCGCGGGGACGGTGGGGCGAGCAGCAATTGAAAAATGTGCTCGAAAGTTGCGGGCTGTCCGAACATGCCGACTTTCAGACCGAAGTGAATGTCGAGGGCGAAAGTGGCCGCCTGCGCCCCGATGTGATCATCAATGTTCCTGGTGGGCAGTCGCTAGTGATCGATGCCAAAGTATCGCTGAATGCTTATCAGGATGCATTTGGTGCGGTCGATGAAGGCGAACGATTGCTGGCGCTGGCGGCGCATACTGCGTCGATGCGGGCGCACGTGAATTCACTCGGCAACAAAGCCTATTGGAGCCAATTCGACGACGCGCCCGATTATGTTATCATGTTCGTGCCCGGTGAGCATTTTCTCTCGGCAGCGCTCGAACATGACCCGACACTGTGGGACTTCGCATTTGAGAAAAAAGTGCTGCTGGCAACTCCCACAAATCTTATCGCAATCGCGCGCACGGTCGCTGCAGTTTGGCGACAGGAAAAAATGGCAAAGGAAGCCCGCCAGATCGGAGAACTCGGCAAGGAGCTGTACGATCGTCTTGCAAAAGCAGCTTCGGACCTGCGCAAAGTTGGCGGCGGCCTGACAAGTGCTGTGAACAATTACAACAGCTTCGTCAGCAGCTTTGAGACACGAGCGCTGGTCACGGCACGCAAATTCCGCGATCTCAACATCGACACCGGTATGCGTGATCTTGACCCAGTTGCGCCTGTTGAAGCGCTTGCACGCTATAGTGAAGACGGTGGCTCTGCCGAACCCATTCCGCCCCCTCGCCTCGGCCAAAGTTGAATGGCACGTGCCCAGAAACGATACGTCTGTCAGGCTTGCGGCTCGGTTGCATCCAAATGGGCCGGGCAGTGTGACGATTGCCTCGAATGGAATACATTGATCGAGGATGCTGGTGGCGTCGTCACGCCGTTTGCGGCAAAGCATAATCTGCAGAGCGGTGGGCGCGCTGTCACGCTTATTCCACTCGACAGCGAAACCAGACTGCCTGACCGCATGCCCAGCGGTATTGCCGAACTCGATCGTGCGCTGGGCGGCGGCTTCGTGGCGGGATCGGCAACATTGATTGGCGGCGATCCCGGCATCGGCAAATCAACGCTTCTTTTGCAAGCCGCAGCAAAGCTTGCGCTGGCGGGCAAGTCGGTGGCTTATGTCTCTGGCGAAGAAGCGGCCGATCAGGTGCGATTGCGGGCGCAGCGGCTCGGCCTTGGGAATGCACCGGTGGCTTTGGCAGCCGCGACATCAGTGCGCGACATTCTTTCAACGTTCCCCAAAGCCCCCGATTTGCTTGTCATCGACTCGATACAGACAATGCATTCGGATTTGATCGAGGGCGCGCCTGGGACCGTCAGCCAGGTCCGCGCATCGGCAGGGGAATTGATTCGCTTCGCCAAAGAGCGCGGATCGGCAGTGGTGCTCGTGGGCCATGTCACCAAAGACGGCAGCATAGCGGGGCCGCGCGTGCTTGAGCACATGGTCGATACAGTGCTCAGTTTCGAAGGTGAGCGCAGCCATCAGTACCGAATCCTCCGCGCTATCAAGAACCGCTTTGGCGGTACGGACGAGATCGGTGTTTTTGCGATGAGTGAAGACGGGCTCGGCGAAGTCGGCAATCCGTCATCGCTGTTCTTGACGTCGCGGGGCGAGGCAGTGGCCGGAACAGTCGTTTTTCCTGCGCTGGAAGGCACACGACCCGTTCTGGTCGAGGTGCAGGCACTTACAGTCCGCTTGGCTAGTGGCGCGACGCCCCGGCGGGCCGTGGTTGGCTGGGATTCTGGCCGCCTTGCAATGATTCTGGCTGTTCTCGAAGCGCGGTGCGGGCTGTCGCTGTCGTCTGCAGAAGTTTATCTGAATATTGCAGGTGGCTATCGGCTCAGCGACCCGGCCGCAGATCTTGCCGTTGCCGCCGCCTTGGTAAGCGCGTTCAGCGAACGGCCCGTGCCTTCCGAAGTGGTGGCTTTCGGTGAGGTAGCGCTTTCCGGCGAGGTCCGCCCTGTTTCGCATGCTGCACTTCGATTGAAAGAAGCGGCGAAGTTGGGTTTCGAGCGGGCATGGCTCCCCGCCGGCATCAAAGCAGACGGAATTTCACTGAACGGGTTTCGGTCACTCGCCGCTATGGTCGATTTCATGCTGGGGCGTGGTTGAAGCGGGACTTGCGCACCCCTCGCAGGGCGATTAGGGCGATTAACGATTATTCATTTTCATGAAAAAGAAGGGTGCCTTCATGAGCGAAACCGCCGACCGGGTTACAAAAATCGTTGTCGAACATCTCGGTGTTGACGCAGACAAGGTCACTGTCGAATCGAGCTTCATCGATGATCTCGGTGCGGATAGCCTCGATATCGTTGAACTCGTTATGGCGTTCGAAGAAGAATTCGGTGTCGAGATCCCGGACGATGCCGCTGAGAAAATTGCTACCGTCAAGGATGCCATCGCGTTTATCGACGCAAACAAAGGCTGAAGTCGCTGGTCCTCCGCAGGACCGTGAACTGGGTATTTTGAAATGGCTCTCCGGCATCGGCTAGGGGAGCCATTTCCATATTGGAGATGCAAATGCGGCGAGTTGTCGTAACGGGATTGGGTCTTGTCACGCCGCTGGGCGCCGACGTTGAAACGGTCTGGGCCAATATCCTTGCGTCGAAATCGGGTGCGGGGCGCATCACGCGGTTCGACCCGTCTGATCAAAAATGCCAGATCGCTTGCGAAGTAAAACCTGCTGACCATCCCTATGGTTTTGACCCGAACCGGCGCGTCGATCACAAGGTTCAGCGG
>JANODH010000022.1:0-7373 GCA_031412595.1 Sphingomonas sp.
AGCAGTTTGCGCGGCCGATCGAGGTCATCGAAGGGCCGCTGATGGACGGCATGAACGTCGTTGGCGACCTGTTTGGCAGCGGCAAGATGTTCCTGCCGCAGGTCGTAAAATCGGCGCGCGTCATGAAAAAGGCGGTCGCGCACCTGATCCCGTTCATTGAGGCGGCCAAGGAGCCCGGTGCGCGTGCCAAGGGCAAGATCGTCATGGCGACCGTCAAGGGTGACGTCCACGATATCGGCAAGAACATCGTCGGCGTCGTGCTTCAGTGCAACGGCTATGAAGTCATCGACCTGGGGGTGATGGTGCCGTGGACCAAAATTCTCGAGGCCGCGAATGAGAATGACGTGGATATCATCGGCTTGTCGGGGCTGATCACGCCGTCGCTCGACGAAATGGTCACTGTCGCTGAGGAAATGCAGCGCGCGAAAATGTCGATCCCGCTGCTGATCGGCGGGGCAACGACCTCGAAAGTGCATACAGCGCTGCGCATCGACGAAGCTTATGACGGCCCCGTCATCCACGTCCTCGACGCCAGCCGCGCGGTCGGGGTTGCAACGGCGCTGGTCAGCGACACAGGGCGTGATGCCTATGTCAAAACCTTCGCCGATGATTACGCTCATGTTCGCGAAGTTCGCGCCAGCAAAGGGCAGAATGCGCTGATCGTCATCGAAGACGCGCGCAGCAATGCCTTCCCGACGGACATGCACTTGAAGCCGCCACCGCCCGAACAACCCGGCGTGCACGTGTTCGATGCATGGGATCTCGCCGACCTTGCCGATGTCATCGACTGGACGCCGTTTTTCCGCGCCTGGGAATTGCACGGCAATTATCCGGCGATCCTGACCGACAATGTCGTCGGCGAAGCGGCACAAAATCTGTGGGCCGATGCGCAGGCTATGCTCAAAAAGATCATCGCCGAGAAATGGCTGACGGCGCGCGGCGTTGCTGGGCTATGGCCCTGCCGCCGCGATGGTGACGATGTTATCGTGCACTTGGTCGAAACCGAAGACCACATTCGCATGCCCTTCCTGCGACAGCAGATCGCCAAGCGGGATGGCCGGGCGAATATGTGCTTGGCCGACTTTATCGACCATGATGGCGACTGGATCGGCGGGTTTGCGGTCGGCATTCACGGGATCGAGCCGCATCTTGCCCGGTTTCAGGCGGACAAGGACGACTATTCGGACATCATGCTGAAAGCGCTGGCCGACCGCTTTGCCGAAGCTTTTGCCGAGCGACTGCACCAGCACGTGCGCACGACAATCTGGGGCTATGCGCCCGGCGAGCAATTGACCAACGAAGCGCTGATCAAGGAAGAATATCGCGGCATCCGCCCCGCGCCCGGTTATCCCGCCTGCCCCGACCACAGCTTGAAGCCGATGCTGTTCGACATGCTCGATGCGCCTGCGAACACCGGTCTCACGCTTACTGGATCGTTCGCGATGCTGCCGACGGCGGCCGTATCAGGCTTTTATTTCGGCCACCCTGAAGCCGAATATTTCGGCGTGGCGCGCGTCGGCGAAGACCAGCTCGCTGATTACACCAAGCGGCGCGGCGTCGATCCCGACACCGCGCGCCGATGGCTGCGACCTAATCTGGATTAAGCGAGCATCACGCTCGAACGCCGATGCCGCCGCAGCGCACTGCCGACAATCCCGAAGCCCGCCAGCATCATTGCCCATGTCGCGGGCTCGGGCACGGCACCGCTATCAGCACGCGGTATCGAAATAACAAGATTGTCGAGGCCGAACGATTCATCGGAACCGCCTTGCCAACCCAAACCGTTCACGCGAAACGTGAAAATGGCGTTTGCGCTACTATGTGCGAAATTGCTGACGGTGACGGCCCATGCAGTGTCCCGGTTGAAAAACGGCGCGCTGTCACCATAGCCAAAGGGCGCAGGCCCCGCGACGAGTACAGCAGGTCCGGCAATCGAAAGCGTGCCGCTCGCGTTATTGGGCGAGATCGATGCCAAAAGAACGCCATCAAGCAAAACTTCAAAGAAGTCGCCCGAAGGAAATGATGACCCCGTGCCATCCCAGCTATTCCACGCAACAAAATCAAAAGACATCGACAGCGTCGAATGTGCGGCAAGCCCAGATAAGGTGAGCACGGTTGCGCCAGCATCTCCGGTCAGAGTCGTATCATTATACATGTGCTGCGCGCCGAAACGCGCGGATGGCAAGGCTTGCGTCGATTGAACGGACCCAAGCCCGCTGAACCCAGCAGGCGCTCCCGTCTCAAAATCGGTCGAGAACACAACAGCTGCAACCGATTTCTGCGAAAAAAAGGATGCAGTCAGGAGCGCTGCGAGTAATGCTTTTTTCATGCCATGCTTCCTCGTTAAAGACGTTGAAGCGACCCGGCCAAAAGCAAAGCACTGTTTTACAGTTACTTTTTGCCTCTTTCTTGAGGTTATCACGCTAGTCATAATTCGCAATAGCAATGTTTGGCCGCAAATCGGGAGCAGTCGCGCCATCCCAAAACCGAACGGCCCGAATGGCAGCCCAATCTGGATTGATGAGCTTCATGCTGTTAGGCCAAGACATGAAGTCAGTGCTCTTCTCGCTATTCGCGTTGCTCATGACCGGGCCAGCCGTTGCTCAATCCGATGATCGTTTCACGGTTCCCGAATTGGGACGCTCGTTCAATCGGCTCGACGATGCCTTTACCGCCATCGGCAAAGGCGCAGGGACAGTTGTTGTCGCGGCTGGTCGCTACAAGGATTGCGCGGTTTTCGGCGGGCAGAAAATCGTTTTGCGCGCCGCAACTCCTTCGACGGCGATCTTCGATGGTGGCGCCTGCGGGGGCAAAGCAACGCTGGTTTTCAATGGAATGGATGCTGTCGTCGATGGCATCGTCTTTGAAAACATCGCAGTGCGCGACGGGAATGGTGCGGGCATCCGCCTCGAATGGGGCAATCTGCTCGTCACGCGCTCGACGTTTCGTAATTCGCAGCAGGGCATTCTTACCGGACCCTATGATGCCGGAACGATAACGATCGAACGCTCGACCTTTTCCGGGCTCGGCGGCTGTCCCGAAAGCGGTTGCGCGCATTCGATTTATGTCGGCGGCTATGGCAAGCTCGTCGTCTCGCGCTGCCGCTTCGAACGCGGAACTGGCGGCCATTATGTCAAAAGCCGTGCCGCCGTGAACGAGATCGTCGATTCAAGCTTCGACGACAGCGGCGGGCGTGACACGAATTACATGATCGATCTGCCTGCAGGCTCGGTCGGCGTCATCGCACGCAATGAATTCGTGCAGGGCAAGGGCAAAGAAAATCACAGCGCCTTAATCTCGGTCGCTGCCGAAGCGCGTGACAATCCATCCACGGGCCTCAGAATCGAAGCGAATACTGCTTCGCTTGCGCCGGGCGCACCGCTCAATCCTGTTTTCGTGGCAAACTGGAGCCGCGACCGGCTCGCAATCGGCCGCAACACCCTCGGCCCAGGAATCCGCCCGTACGAAGTGCGTTAGCCTATTCGTTTGCGATCAGTTTCAGTCCGCCGGCGTCTTCGCGCGTCAGCCGCTTTACGCGTCCCTCGACTTGCGCACCGGTTTCGACGCTGACCGAGTCATAGCTCAGGTCGCCCATTATGCGTGCGCTTGCTTCGATCGTCAGCACTTTGGCCGATACGGTTCCCGTCACGGCACCGGCGATCTTGGCATCGTCTGCTGCGATGTTGCCATTTACCTGCCCTGCATTGCCAATGATCAGCGACGCGCATTTCACATCCCCGTCGACGCGACCATCGATATGAAGATTGCCCTGTCCGCCGATATTGCCGGTGACGGTTACTTCGGATCCGAGAAAGCTCATCGCACCACTGCGCCCGGCGGGTCGTTGTTCATTCTTGTTAAACATCAGTCGTCTCCACCACTCCGCCGCGATGTTTCAGCAAATCCTGCGCCAGTGCAAGTCCGCCCGCCACGCCTGCGCGATCGCCGAGCATCGGAGGCACAACGAAGCCTTCGGGGATGTCGACATAATCCCCCAGCCAGTGCACCATCCGTAACGTCACTTCGGCGTGGAATCCGGGCGTCTTTGCCACACCGCCGCCGATCACGATCCGGTGCGGCGACAGCGTCAAGACCAGATTGGCAAGCCCCTGCCCAAGCGCATCGATGACCATGTCGCGGCCAAGATCGCCGGGGGCGGTGTGACTGAGCGAGTGACCCAACCGCGCATGAACGGCTGGCCCCGAGACCAAGCCTTCGAGACAATCGCCGTGAAAGCGACAGACGCCTGCGAAGTCGTCACCCAACGTTCGCTTCAACCGGATATGTCCCATTTCGGGATGAATGCGGCCATGGAGCGGTACGCCATCGATTATAAGGCCGCCACCGAGCCCCGTGCCGACCGTCAGATATAAGCCGACGCCGCATTCTCGCAGAGCGCCCCAACGATACTCGCCAAGCGCTGCGCCGTTGACGTCTGTGTCGAAGGCGACAGGTTTGCCGGTTGCCGCTCCTATCGCGGTCGCAATCGGCGTGTTCGACCAGCCAACTTTTGTCGTCGCCGTGATCGAGCCCCAATCTACCGATGACCGGTCAAGACAGACCGGTCCGAACGACGCGATTCCGATGGCTTCAAAACCGCGATTCTCCTGAAGGAAATCGATTGCAGCGCCAATTGTGCTTTCGGGATCGGTGGTTGGAATAACCGCCTCCGCGTGAAAGTCGTCGGGGCCGGTGCCAACTGCGAGATTGATTTTCGTGCCGCCCAGTTCGATTGCAGCTACAACAGCGTTCGTCATGCAGCCATCCTCGAAGGGCGTATCAGATTTTCATAAAGCCCGAATAGATCTTCGAAATGCGCTTCCATTGTGCGAACACCGGGCGCGTCAGCTATGGCGCGCGCGCGAGACTGTGCGCCGCCCGTTTCAACAAAAGCCGCGATTGCTTCTGCGGCGCTGGCGGCGTCGCCTGACTCATAAGTCCAGCCGCCCCCAAGCCGGGCCTGGTCCGCTGCACCGCCGCCATCGGGCGTAATGAGTGGCAGCCCCGATGCGCGTGCCTCGGATGCAACCATGCAAAAGGTTTCAGCTTCACAGCCGTGGATCAGCGCATCGGCGCTGGCAAAAATCCGTGCCAGTTCGAGCCGGTCCGAAATCGGCGAAAGCAACTGGATATGCGGGTTTTCGGCTGCGGCCTTGGCAACGCGTGATTGATCGCGTCCATCACCGATGAGGATCAGCCCGATCGGCGCATTGATCCCGGCGGCCGTGACAGCCTCGACAACCATCGGCCAGCGCTTTTCGGGCGCGTGGCGGCCGGCCGCAACGAGGAGCGTGGCGTCTGCCGGCAATTCGCACCGCTCAAGCAGGCGCGCTCTCAGCGCTTCATCGCGCAGTGATGGCGAAAACACTTTGTCCGCGACGCCCATCGGGTTTGTCACGACGTTCGACATGCCGCCTTCGATCAGCCGGTCGGACAAACTCTGGCCCGCCGTAACAGTTACGGCGAATTGCTTGTCGAGGCGCAGCAAATGCCGCCAAAACCACGCAAATTGTTTGTCGATCGTTTCGCGCGTCGCAATGCCGCCGAACCAGCGATAGGCATAAGCCGAGAGCGGATCGGCATGCATGATCAGGGCCCGTGGCGCATCACCAGGCCATTCGCCGACCAATCGCGCACTGCGCCACGGTGAAGACGCTTCGATGATATCGGGCTGTTCGGCGTCGAGCGTTGCGTGCAGCGCCACTTCGTCTCGGAAATAATGATATTTGCGGTCGAGCGGAAATTTAGGCTGCTCGATGAAGATGATCCGTGCGTTCGGTCCGCGTTCTTCGACGCGATCCTCAGAACCTGGCGCTATAATGACAATTTCGTGACCAGCCGCAGGCCCGGCGATCAATTTACGATCGATGTAGGTTTTGACACCGCCGCCGTGCGGTGAATAGAATGCGCAAACGTCGACGATTTTCATGCCCGTTATTTAAGCGGGCCGAACGACACAAGTCCACGGCGATACATCATGCGCACGTTGACAGGCGTGATCCCGCTGCCAGCGACGACGCGGCCGACCGCAATCTTCGGCTTGAATGGCCCCAGACTTTTAGGATTACTGCCAAAGCCGACGCCATCGATGGAAAGCCCGAATTTACGATTACCATCGCGGTCATGAAGCAACGACAAACCGTAAGTCCCAGCGGCGGGCGCGCGAATGCAGAGTTGAACGTTTCCGGTCGCCGGCACATCGATCACCACACGGCGAAACGTCTTTCCGGCATTGATCAGGACATTGTCATCAGCGAGAAAGTCTTGGTCGTTTGCCGGATAAAGTTCGGCTTTCATCGTACCGCCGCGATCCTTCAAGCCCAGTACACTGATCATTAACGCAGGGCCAGTTTCGCCTGCGCGGCATCGTCCCTCAGCAAGGCCAAGCGAGGGAGAGGACAAAACATTCGCACCTGTCAGCGCAAAGATCAGCAAGGGAGCAGCAAGAAGTTTCATTCATTCTTATCCGTCGAAAAAACATCACTCAACATCAGAACCAGTCCCAGCCCGACATGCGTTGCCAGAATGAGGCTGGCCATCATCGTCATCAAGGCGGAGATTTCCGCATCATGGCCAATCAGGAAAACCGCAAGTGCCGCAAAAACAAAATCCTTGTTCGATACAAACGGCAAGCGCCCGATCAACATCGATGCCACCGACAATACAACCCACCAGACGAGCGCAACTTCAGGCAATGCCAGATGCCAACACAGTCCTGTTAGAACCAGACCAAGCACGATCCGGATCATATGGACGCCCGACGTAAACCAAAGCTCCGCTTTCGGAAGACTGAACAATCGCGGCCCAAAAAACAGGATTGCGGCTGTGGACCCGATCAGGAATGCGATCGAATACCAGATGACATTTGCCGGAATTCCCATCGTCGTTTGCGTGACCAGCGGCCAAGCCAGAATTACGGAAATCAGCGTAACCACATTGCCCACGACAGCGGACAGGATCGCGACATCTTTGACCGCTCCGAACGGCGATCCCACGATATCGGCTCGCTTGCGCGCCCAGTCATAAAAATAGAGTTCACCAACATAACCGAACAAAAGCGTATTGCCGATCTGCTTGCGCAGGAGCGGAATGACACCCGAAAACGGAATTTTCCACAACCGGCGGAAAATTACCCAGTCGGCCAGAGAAATATAAAAATAGTTTGCAGCAAAAGCGATCCAGAATAACGGTGACGTCGGGATGATCGACAAGACGTTGCTGAAATCGAGCTGCCGAAGCTGAAGGAAAACGGCAATAAGCACAGCAAATGAAATGGCTCGACCGAGATACTTCATGATGCCGCCCTTGCGCGGCTTCAGCGATTTCGGATCGCTGGGCGGGACCGTGCCGACGTCCGCCGCGGGAAGATTTTC
>JANODH010000023.1:0-2237 GCA_031412595.1 Sphingomonas sp.
TAAACCGGGCGCGACGTGGCAAAGCCACGTCGTCAGTCGCTGCTGCGCGCGCTGGCCGAGCACGTTTCGCCGTGAAAATTTCTTCGCAATTTTTCCCGAAACGCGCTGGAGCGGGCGGCGGGAATCGAACCCGCGTCTCTAGCTTGGAAGGCTAGGGTCTTACCATTACACAACGCCCGCTCGGGCTGGGCGCATTCCTTAAGCGACCGCATCCGCTGGGGCAAGTCCGCGGCCGCGCTGAAAGTGCTGGTGGACAGGGCTGGATTCGAACCAGCGTACACTTGCGTGAGCAGATTTACAGTCTGCCGCCTTTAACCACTCGGCCACCTGTCCAGGCGCTTGCTGCGAAGTGCGGGCTCATGACGAAAGCGGGCTTGCGTGTCAACGCGTTGGCCGCGAAAGAACGAACATGAGCAGAGCATTATGAGACGCGGACACAGACCATCACAAGCACTCGGCGGGCGTGTCCGTTTCTGGGGTCGCCATGCCGTCACAGCGGCCCTTGCAAACCCTGAACGCACTGTTCGCAAACTGTGGGGCACGCGCGAAGCCGTCGGGTCGCTCAATCTGCCACCCGTGTTGCCCGTGGTGTTCGCCGATGTGGCCGATCTCGGGCGCATGGTGCCCAGCGACGCACCGCATCAGGGCCTCGTCATCGAAGTCGATCCCCTCGAAGATATGTGGTTGGGCGACTTGCTGGCACACGGCGCCGACGACCGGCGCCCGCTGATCGTTCTCGATCAGGTCACCGACCCACATAATGTCGGCGCCGTATTGCGATCAGCGGCTGCGTTTAATGCGCTCGGCATCGTGACGCAGGATCGTCACGCCCCGCCTGAATCAGGGGCGCTGGCGCGCGCGGCATCAGGGGCACTCGAGCTTGTGCCGTGGGTGCGCGTCGTCAATCTGGCGCGGGCGCTCGAAGAAGTCGCCGAAGCAGGTTTTTGGCGCATCGGTCTGGCAGGCGAAGCAAAAATGGCGCTGTCGGATTCATTCAACGAGGCCAAGAACGCGCTTGTCCTCGGTGCCGAAGGCGAAGGCATGCGACCCAATGTTGCGGCGCACTGCGATGTTCTTGCACGCCTGCCGATCAGTCCGAAAGTCGAAAGCCTGAATATCTCGAACGCTGCCGCAATCGCGCTTTATGCCGATGCGACGCGTTAAGCTCAGTCTTCAGCAGCGATCGTAACTTTCAGGCCGTCAAGGTCAGCCGTAAACGGGATCTGGCACGACAGCCGCGACATGTCTGTGCGGTGATCCGACGAATCGAGCAAGTCGTTTTCGTCTTCGCCCATCGGCGCAATACGCGCGGCATGATCGGCATCGACATAAACATGGCACGTCGCGCACGAGCAGCATCCGCCGCACAATGCGAGCAATTCATCGACGCCGCCGTCACGAATAATCTCCATCACCGAAAGCCCCGCCTGCCCATCCAGTTCCTGAACGGCGCCATTGCGGGTGGTAACAATCAGCTTGGGCATTTTTTGGGGCTCTCCATGACGGGGTCAACGCGCTATGTCGCGGCGGGATAACGAAATCAAGGAAGCTTGTGGGACTTTCAGCAAAGCAATTGCGCACGCATCTCGACGCGCTGGGAGCAATCGAGCCCGCCTTTGCCCGCGCCGTCGCGCAGGTCGGCTATCCCGAACCGCGCATCCGCGATCGCGGCTATGGTACGCTGTTGCGCACGATCGTGGGTCAGCAGATCAGTTTCAAGGCGGCGGACTCAGTCTGGCTAAAGCTTGCCGCAGCGGTAGACCCGATCAATGACCCGGCCGTGATGGCCGAAACGAGCGACGAGATTCTGCGCGCCGCCGGACTTTCCCGCCAGAAAATCGGCTATTGCCGCAGCCTTGCGGGATTGATCGCCAACGGCACACTCGATCTCCACGACCTGCCTGCGGACGACGAAGAAGCCATTGCGCAGCTGACCATGATCAAGGGAATCGGGCGCTGGTCAGCTGAAATATATCTGCTGTTTGCAGAAGGACGGCCCGATATCTGGCCGGCGGGGGACCTTGCCATCCAGGAGGATGTGGGGCGACTATTGGGGCTCGAGGCGCGCCCAGGTGAGAAGTTGGTGCGCGAACTGGCCGAAAACTGGCGACCGTATCGCGGCGCGGCAGCCGTCTTTGCCTGGCACCACTACATGACACCGCCGATCTGACGATCACATAAACACGAAATCGCGGTCGAAGCTTTTGAGGTTCGCACCGCCATCGACGAACAGCGTT
>JANODH010000024.1:0-2587 GCA_031412595.1 Sphingomonas sp.
CTGACGGGCGGCGGCTTCACGAATCTGCCGCCCGACAAGCCCAATCTCAAAGCAAAACTCGCGCGCGCTGAAGCGACTTTTGCGCGCGCCGATGATACACTCGATGACGACCTCATCGTGCTCATGCTCGAGAATATCAGCGATCCGCATGTGCGCGGCACATGCCAGATTTACAGCAAGATCGGCCAGTCAGCGCCCTTTTATAGCTACCGGATCGGAACGCTGACGCAGACGTCATCCGAGTTAAACCGCACGTTCCGCGCCGAAATGCTCTCGCTGTCGACCGATTTCGAAGGCGCAAGCGAAGTCGGCGGCTTGTTTCTTCACCCGAATGAGCGCGCCGGGGGCCTCGGCATGTTACTTGCGCGCAGCCGCTATCTCTATATCCGCGCGCACCGCCCGCGTTTTGCCGAACGTATTTTTGCCGAGTTGCGCGGCGTTTTCGATGAAGGCGGCGGTTCGCCATTCTGGGATGGCCTTGCCGGAAAATTCTTCGGCATGACTTTCCCCGAAGCCGATGCATTCAATGCAGTCAACGGTTTCCAGTTCATTGCCGATCTGATGCCCAAGCACCCGATTTATACAGCGCTCCTGCCAGACAGCGCGCGCGCGGTGATGGGCTTGCCGCACCCGAGCGGACGAGCAGCAATGCGGATGCTCGAAAATGAAGGCTTCGTGCACGATCATTACATCGATATCTTCGACGGTGGCCCGACGATGCACACGCGTACCGATCATGTGAAAACAGTCGCGAAATCGCGCGACGTCGAAATCACGAAAGTCGCGCCGAACGATGCGCCTCGCGCGATTGCCTCAACAGGGCGTCTTGCAGCATTCCGTGCAGCATGGGCCTGTGTCACCGATGACGGTTGCATCGATCCCGGTGGCGCCTCAGCGCTGTCAATCGAGCCGGGACAAACCGTACAGGTCGCGCCACAGTGACGCTCGTGGAAATCAATTTCGACGGGATCGTCGGCCCCAGCCATAATTATGCCGGGCTGAGCCTTGGGAATCTCGCATCGGCAAAAAATGCGGGCGGTGCCTCGCACCCGCGCGCGGCGGCATTGCAGGGTATCGAGAAAATGCGCGCCAATGTCCGCCTCGGCCTCGCGCAAGGCGTATTCATGCCGCAGGATCGCCCGAACCGCGAATGGTTGCGTGAACTTGCGACGACGGCTGAAGGCGCAACGCCCGGCCTGCGCGCCTGTGCGCTTTCGGCTTCGTCGATGTGGGCCGCAAATGCGGCGACCGTGACACCCGCTCCCGATGCGCTGGACGCCCGATGCCATCTGACAGTTGCCAATCTCGTTACCATGCCGCACCGCAGCCACGAATGGCGCGGCACTTTGCAGCAACTGCAGACGGTTTTCGCACACGAAGCCTTTGCGGTTCACGCCCCGATCCTGCCGCCGTTCGGGGACGAAGGCGCTGCAAATCACATGCGACTTTGCGCCGATCATGCAAGTCCGGGAGTCGAGGTCTTTGTCTACGGTGTTGCCGGTGGCCCGTTCCCCGCGCGGCAACATATCGAAGCGTCGCAGGCCGTTGCGCGTCGTCATGGGGTCAAACACGCGCTTTTCGTCCAGCAATCGAGCGAGGCTATCGCAGCTGGCGCGTTTCATAACGACGTCGTCGCGGTCGCCAACGAGCGCGTCCTGTTTGCGCATGAATACGCCTTCGAAAATAGGCATGCGTTTTATAACGAACTGCGGCAGCGTCTACCCGAAGTCGAAATCGTCGAAGTGCCCGCAAGTGCGGTTTCGCTCACCGACGCAATCTCAAGCTATTTGTTCAACGCCCAACTTGTGACGCTGCCAGCGGGGGGAATGGCACTCATCCTGCCGACCGAGGCCGCTGAGCATCCCGCTGTCCGTGGGTGGCTCGATGCGCATATCGCCGGAAATGGTCCGATCCGCGCGGCTATCCCGGTCGATGTCCGCGAATCGATGTCCAACGGTGGCGGTCCTGCGTGCTTGCGCCTGCGGGTCGTTGCTGATCCCGCAACCGTCGATCCGCGCTTCATGGTCGACGAGCTGAAACTTGATCGCATTGCCAACTTAGTCACGCGGTACTGGCCCGAAACAATCGCGCCGGACGATCTCGGCAAGCCCGATTTTTGGGCCGAAGTGGCAGCGGCGCGGAACGCGTTGCTTGCGGAGTTGAGCATAACTGAACTGTCGGGTTAATTTACAATTTACTGCGTTCGATAACACCAAAGCACGCAGTTCTGCGGCTGGTGCGTTCCTTGCTTTAATGTTTGCATGTGGAAAAATTTCGGTCGCTTGTTCATCATCAAGACCAAATGGGAAGTCTATATCATCACATATGCGCTCGCGACGGGCGCTATGGAGCGCGGTAAAAGCTATCTCGCGGCATATCCCGGAGCCGGCGGCTGGCTCCTTTTTGCGGCATGCAGCGGCGCTGTCTTCATGGCCGGCGCAAAGATGCTCGACGCAATTCGCATGGCTACCGCGCTCGACGCGACAAAAGCGGAATAGCAAACGGGCCCCTCCTCTCGAAGAGGCCCGCCTTGCGACCCGTGCAGCTTAACCAGCCGCTGTCAGGTATTCGGTCAACTCGGCCAGCG
>JANODH010000025.1:0-27476 GCA_031412595.1 Sphingomonas sp.
CAACAGCTCATTGATTGCGGTTTTCGCCCGCGTCTGCGCGTCGACGCGCTTGACGATGACGGCGCAGGACAGGCTTGGCCCGGGCGAGCCGTCGGGCAATGCTTTTCCCGGCAATGCGCCGGGCACGACGACCGAATAAGCGGGCACGCGGCCGACGAAGATTTCACCCGTCGCGCGGTCGATGATCTTGCTGGTCGAACTGATGAACACGCCCATCGACAGCACGACACCGCGTTCGATATGGACGCCTTCGACGACTTCACTGCGCGCGCCGATGAAGCAGTCGTCCTCGATGATGACCGGGCCTGCCTGCAACGGCTCGAGCACGCCGCCGATGCCGACGCCTCCCGACAGATGGACATTCGCGCCAATCTGCGCGCAGCTGCCGACCGTGGCCCAGGTATCGACCATCGATCCTTCGCCGACGCGCGCACCGATGTTGACGAAGCTCGGCATCAGGACAACGTTTTTGGCGATGTGGGCGCCGTGGCGAACGATGCTGCCCGGAACGGCGCGAAATCCGCTCTCCCGAAAACGGGCTTCGTCCCAGTTCGCGAATTTCGATGGCACTTTGTCCCACCAGTTGCTGCCGCCCGGCCCGGGCATGATGGCGTTGTCGTTGAGGCGGAAAGAAAGCAGCACGGCTTTCTTAAGCCATTGATTGACCTGCCACGTGTCGCCGACCGGTTCGGCCACACGCGCGCGACCATCGTCGAGCATCGCAAGAGCTTGGTTTACGGCATCGCGGATTTCACCCGTCGTGCCTGTGCCGATTGTGTCGCGCGCGTCCCATGCGCTGTCGATCGTTGCCTGAAGGCTCATGCAAATTCCCCCGTGATTTGGTGCAGCCAATCACCGACGTCTGTGATTTCATGATCGACATAGGCGGGCCGCGTCGCGGCGCCCGCCTCGCTGTCTTGGCTGTGATTGATCCACACGGTCGTCATGCCGATTGCGTGCGCAGGTTCCAGATTATGGACTGAATCTTCGACGAACAGCGCCCGTCCGGGGCTAACACCGAAGGCGCCGCAAAATTTGGCATAGCTCGACGGGTCGGGTTTTGGCTTGTGTGCCATGTCGTGAATGTCGAACATGCCTTCGAACAGATCGTCGAGGCCGCGTGCGGCCAGCACCCGCTTTGCATAGGGTGCATCGGCATTGGTGAAGATGAATTTGCGCCCCTGCAGTGCTTCGATCCCACTGCGCAGCCGCGGACACGGCGTCAAAAGCGACAGATCGACATCATGCACAAAATCGAGATAGGCGTGCAGGTCGACGCCATGTTCGGCCATCAGACCGCCGAGCGTCGTCCCGTAACTCCGCCAATAGGCATGGCGGATGCGGTGTGCTGCTTCGCTGTCAATCTTGAAATAATTTTCGACGAACAGCGCGATCCGGTCGCGCACTTGCGCCATGATATTATGCTCGGGCGCATAAAGCGTGAGGTCGAGATCGAAAATCCAAGTGTCGATATGGGAAAGCGCGGCAGTCATCGGCGTCTCCTTACCGCAGCAAACCATCGCCACAACATGTTAATGTTGGCACAAGCAATGCTTGCCTATAGCGCCTCCCGGCGAGTGATGGAGTAGAGTATGGCGCTGCGGGGAATTTTGCTGGCGAGCTGCGCAGTGCCGATGATGCTGCTTGCGGCTTGTGGCGGCAGCAGCGGTGGTGGCGGTGTCGCCTCGCTTCCGCCCTCGCCCCCGCCAGCAGTCGTTCCGCCACCTGCACCGCCGCCGCCGCCTCCGCCTATCGGCTCTAATTTCAACACTGCCGAATATGCCCGTTCTTCGGCCGCCGTTCAGGCCCAAGCTCTTGTCGCTTATCAGGCCGGGGCCACGGGGCGCGGGATTATCGCCGCGGTGATCGATAGCGGCGTCGATCAAAACAGTGCCGAGTTTTCAGGCCGCATCAGTCCATTGTCAGCTGACCTTGCCGGCACACGCGGTATTCAGGATGAAGGCGGTCACGGAACAGCTGTTGCGGGCGTTTTGCTGGCAGGCAAGGATGACATCGGCATTCACGGGGTTGCCTTCAGCGCCACGCTTCTTGTGGCACGCACTGATACGCCGGGCACGTGTTCGAACACCACCGGCCCTGATTCGGGCTGCACGCATAACGATAATAATATTGCACGGGGCGTTGACCTTGCGGTTACCGCTGGCGCACGCGTTATCAACATGTCGCTCGGTGGCTCGTCTGCCAATTCGGCTCTGCGTGCCGCAATCGGACGGGCGACGGCGGCGGGCGTTATCATTGTCATTTCAGCTGGTAACGATGGCGTCACGGACCCCGGTGCTGCCGTCAATCCTGACCTGCTGGCACAGATTGCTGTCGAGCCGATCGCACGCGGGCTGGTCTTGATTGCAGGTGCAACAGACTCGAGCCAGATGCTGGCTGACTTTTCGAACAAGGCTGGAAACGGTGCAGCGCAGTACCTCACGGCACTTGGCGTGCGCATTCAAGCCAATGACGAAAATGGTGTTGCGTTTCGCTGGAGCGGGACATCCTTTTCGGCGCCCGTTATTTCCGGCGCGGTCGCGCTTCTGGCGCAGGCTTTCCCGAATCTTACTGGCGCACAGATTGTCGATTTGTTGTTCCGTACGACGACCGATCTCGGCGCGACGGGCATTGACAACGTGTACGGCCGCGGCGAGCTGAACATAGCACGGGCATTTGCGCCGCAGGGGCAGACATCGCTCGGCAGTTCGACCGCAGCTGTGTCGCTGATGAATAATGGCACATTGTCAGCGCCGATGGGCGATGCCGCAAAAGGGGGCATGACGACGATAGTCCGCGACGCTTATGACCGGGCATTCACAGTCGATCTTTCACCCACATTGGCGCGCGCACCGCAAATGATGCAATTAGCTCCAGCACTTGGCGACGTGCGGCGGCATCTCCATGCGCGGGGCGGGGCTACGACGCTCGCCATGTCGGTTGTGGAGCGGACACCCGAACGCTTGCTCCTTGATCGAAATGAACTGAGCAGTGCACGAGCGCTTGCAGGGTCCGTTGCCACGCGGATCGGGCGTGATACATCGCTTGCCCTTGGTTTTGCGACTGGCAGTGAAGGCCTCGATCGAACCCTTGCCATGCGATCGACGCCCGCGTTTCTTGTTTCGGACAGCGGCAGCGGCATGGCGAAATCGCCGCAGGGCGCATTTGCCTTGCGGCACCGGGTCAGCGGTATCGGCATCACGCTTGCCGCCGAAACCGGCGAAATGACGCTGTGGGAGCGAAACGACGTCAACCCACGCGGTGGCCGCGCGCAGCGCTATGGCTATGGCGCGCTGACTCTGGGCGCAGATGGTGAAATCGGGCCGCTTCGGCTGGCGGGGCGGCTGACGCGGATGACCGAGCGCGAGACTGTGCTCGGCGCACGCTTCCTTGGCGGCCTCGGTGGCGATGGCGCAACAAGCTGGTTCGGCGACGCCCGCGTTGCGCTTGTGCCGGCACGCAACTGGCAGATCGCTGGCCAATATCGCCGTGGGTGGACGCTGATTCCGGCTGGCACGGCACGCGGCATTTCGATGCTCACGACGCAGGCTGTCGCGCTCGACGTAACGCGAATGTCACTCCTGACACGCGACGACAGTTTTTCGGTGCGCTGGTCCGAACCAGTGCGCGTTACTGATGGCGGTATTGCCGTTACCGGGCTCGATTTGATCAGCCTTGCGCCGTCCGGCCGCCAACGTGATCTCGAAGCCGTTTACGTGCGCACGCTGGGTCCTGGCTGGCTGACGATCAACAGCTATTGGCGGCAGCAACCTGGCAATTTCGCGGCGGCCCCCGATGATATCGGCGGGGCCGTGCGCTTTTCCTTCGGTTTTTAGACGGTAAAGCTTTCGCCGCAGCCGCAGGCGCCTTTGGCATTGGGATTTTCAAACACGAACCCCGCCGTAAAGTCATCCTCGACCCAATCCATTCGGCTGCCGATCAGATACAGGATCGATCCGCCATCGACGAAGAACGTCCCGCCCGGCGTTTCGATTTTTTCGTCGAACGGCACAGCCTCGGTCACGTAATCGACCGAATAGGCCAAACCCGAGCAGCCACGGCGCGGCGTCGAGAGTTTCACGCCGATGGCATCGGCAGGCGCTTTGGCCATCAGATCGGCAATGCGCTGTTCGGCGCTGGCGGTCAGCGTCAGGGCAGCCGGGCGAACGCGCGTCGTTGTGGTCATAACATCCCCAATTCGAGCTTGGCTTCATCGGTCATCTTGCCGGGGTCCCAGGCCGGGTCCCACACCAGGTTCACTTCGGCTACGCCAACGCCCGGCACTGCACCAACGCGCATTTCGACTTCCATCGGCATCGTTTCGGCAACCGGGCAGTTGGGCGTGGTCAGCGTCATCGAAACCGTGACATGCCCTTCGTCGACGTCGACGCCATAAATCAGCCCGAGGTCATAGATGTTCACGGGGATTTCAGGGTCGAAAATCTCCTTCAAGGCTTCGATCACTTTTTCATAGAGATCGCCGCCGGGTTCTTCGGGTGACAGCTTGGGCGGCTCTGCTTTCAGGAAGCCGTCGAGATAGTCGCGCTTGCGCTCGAATGTTTCGCGAACGTCCGCCACGCGGGCTTTGGGCGGTGCTTCAACCGAGGTGACTTCTTCGATTTTCATCCGAACAGCTTCCTTACTCGCGTCAATCCCCTGACGAGCGCATCGATATCCGCGGCATTGTTGTAAATTCCGAAACTGGCACGGGCCGTGGCGTCGACACCAAGATAGGTCATCAGTGGCTGGCAACAATGATGCCCGGCGCGGATCGCTATGCCTTCTTCATCGAGGATCGTGCCGACGTCGTGGGGGTGAACGCCTTCGACGTTGAAGCTGACGATGCCTGCCGAGGCTTCAGGGCCGTAAAGTTTCAGTGCATTGATCGAGCGCAGTGCATCGCGGCATTCGGCAACGAGTGCTGTCTCGTGTGTGTGGACCGTATCCATGCCGATGGCATCGGCATAATCGATCGCTGCATGCAGCCCGAGCACCTCGACGATTGCCGGTGTCCCGGCTTCGAACCGGCCAGGCGCACTGGCGTAAGTTGTTTTTTCAAACGTCACCCGGTCGATCATCGCGCCGCCACCTTGCCACGGTGGCATGGCATCCAGATGTTCAGGCCGGCCCCAGAGCACACCGACGCCGGTCGGCCCGTAAAGCTTGTGGCCTGAAAAAACGAGGAAATCGCAATCCAGCGCAGCCACATCGACCGGCAGATGCGGCACCGACTGGCAGGCATCAAGCAGCAGCTTTGCGCCGACATTATGCGCTAACCGCGCCGCGCGCTGCGCGTCGAGGACCCCGCCCAGAACATTCGAAACATGCGCAAACGCTACCATCGTATGCGCCGGCGTGAGCATTGCTTCGGCGGCATCGAGATCGATTTGCCCGTCGGCCGTCAGCGGGCAGACATCGATTTCGTAACCCGCCAGCTGCCACGGCACGATGTTCGAATGATGCTCGAGCTGGCTCAGCAAAACACGCCCGCGCGGAAAGCTGCGTGCAACGAGATTGATCCCTTCAGTAGCGCCGCGGGTGAAAACGATGTCGCTGTCCGAAGTTGCACCGATGAACTGCGCAACCCGTCGCCGCGCTGCTTCATAAGCAATCGTCATGTCCGCCGATCGCGCATAAACGCCGCGGTGCACGGTCGCATAATCGCGGCCCATGGCATTCACGGTCGCGTCGATCACGGATTGGGGCTTTTGCGCGGTCGCGGCGGTGTCGAGATAATGCCAGTCGCCGATTCCGGGAAAATCCGCGCGGTAATCCAACGTACGGGTTAGGGTATCAACGATCACGACAAGTGCTCCAAAGCGGCCAATGCCGCCGTTTCCAGTTCGGTCTGTGCTGAAGTGCCTGCGAAAACTTCGGCGACAAACGCTTGTAGCAACAAAGTCTGCGCTTGCGCCGGCGGTAGCCCGCGCGCTGCGAGATAAAACAGCGCCGTCTGATCAAGCTCGCCGACGGTTGCGCCGTGCGCGCATTTCACGTCGTCGGCATAGATTTCAAGCTCGGGCTTGGCATTCGCCGTGGCCGTCCGGTCAAGCAGCATGGCTTTAACCGATTGCACGCTGTCGGTCTTCTGGGCGTCACGTGCGACCGCGACTTTGCCGAGGTAGGAGCCGGTCGCGCTGCCGCCGAGCACATTGCGGACGACCTGATTGCTCGTCGCATTGGGTTCGATGTGGCGCACCGTGGTCACGATTTCGAGGTTCGCAGAACCGCCGCCGATCTGCACGCCCCCGAATTCGAAATGCGCGCCGTCGTGGAGCGTGACGTCGATCGCAATGCGGCCATAGCCTGCGCTCGCGTTCAGCACATGGAAATCCATCCGCGCACCTGCGCCGACTGTGATCGCGTAATCATGGATGCCGCTATCGGCGATCAGGTGCCGTGCGACCGAAACCTTTGACGGCACTTCGATGATGACGGCTGCCGGAACCGGCCAAAGCCCGGCGACCGCGTCGAGATCGCTATACCGCCAGGCCTCATCCTTGCGTGTCGGTAGCGCGCTCATGCAGCGAGCTCCCGATAGCCCTCGCGTTCAAGCTCGAGCGCGAGTTCGGGGCCGCCGGTGCGGGTGATCTTTCCGTCGGCGAGCACATGGACGAAGTCCGGCTTCACATAATCGAGCAGCCGCTGGTAATGCGTGATCAGCAGCACCGCTTTGTCGGGCTTGCGCATGATCCGGTTGATGCCGTCGCCCACCACGCGCAGCGCATCGATGTCGAGGCCGCTGTCGGTCTCGTCGAGGATCGCAAGCGCGGGGTCGATGATGCCCATCTGCACCATCTCGTTGCGCTTCTTCTCACCGCCCGAAAAGCCGACATTCACCGGGCGCTTGAGCATATCCATATTCATGTCGAGCGCGGCGGCCTGCTCGCGCGCGATCTTGAGGAATTCCGCACCCGAGAGCGGAGGCTCGCCGCGGTGCTTGCGCTGGGCATTGAGGGACTCGCGGAGGAACTGGACGTTCGACACGCCTGGGATTTCGACCGGATATTGGAAGCCGAGGAACAGGCCCGCAGCGGCGCGTTCGTGGGGGGCGAGGGCGAGGAGGTCCACACCTGCCGTCCCCCCGAACTCTTCCGTTCCCCCGCGAAGGCGGGGGCCCAGTCCCGACAAGGTCTCGTTTTCGTTGAGCTCTGGACCCCCGCCTTTGCGGGGGTGCGTTGGCGTGAACGTCACCTCACCCGAAGTCACCTCATACCCCGGCCTTCCGGCCAGCACATAACCCAGCGTCGATTTCCCCGCCCCATTCGGCCCCATAATCGCATGGATTTCCCCCGTGTTGAGGGTGAGCGTGAGTCCCTTGAGGATCGGCTTGTCGCCGACGGTGGCGTGGAGGTTATTGATCTGAAGCATTATTCGTCGACTTTCGCAGGGCGCGCCCAAACTTGCCACAGCGCCAACGGTGCCAAAAACAAGGGGTGGTAGAGAAACAAGATGGCAAACATCCACAAACCGAGCGGCGACCCGTCCGGCCCCGGGGCGTCAGGCAGGGAAAAAAACGACAGTCCGTTGAACGCCGTAAAAAACCACTGGAATGGCAGCCCCGTTAAAAGCCAGAACAGACATTCGCTTCGATACCAATGCGGAATTCTCACCCCACACTTCCCTCAAGCGAAATCCCCAACAGCTTCTGCGCTTCCACTGCAAATTCCATCGGCAGTTGCTGAAGCACTTCTTTTGCGAAGCCGTTGACGATCAGCGCGACCGCTTCCTCGGCGTTCAGGCCGCGGGCTTGCGCGTAGAACATCTGGTCGTCGCTGATCTTGCTCGTCGTCGCTTCATGCTCGATCTGCGCGCTGGGGTTGCGGACTTCGATATAGGGGACAGTGTGTGCGCCGCTGAGCGAGCCGAGCAGCAGCGAATCGCACTGAGTGAAGTTGCGCACGCCCTCGGCATTGGGAGCGACACGCACCAGCCCGCGATAGGTGTTGTTGCTATGCCCCGCGCTGATGCCCTTCGACACGATGGTCGAGCGGCTGCCCTTGCCATTGTGGATCATCTTGGTGCCGGTGTCGGCCTGCTGGTGATTGTTGGTCACTGCGACCGAATAGAATTCGCCAACACTGTTTTCGCCATTGAGGACGCACGACGGATATTTCCACGTCACCGCGCTGCCGGTTTCGACTTGAGTCCAGCTCACCTTGCTGTTCCGCCCCTGGCACAAAGCGCGCTTGGTCACGAAATTATAGATGCCGCCCTTGCCCTCGGCGTCGCCGGGATACCAGTTCTGCACGGTCGAATATTTGATCTCGGCATCGTCCAAGGCCACGAGTTCGACACAGGCCGCGTGAAGCTGATTTTCGTCGCGCATCGGCGCGGTGCAGCCTTCAAGGTAGGAGACATACGACCCCTTGTCGGCAATGATCAGCGTCCGTTCAAATTGCCCGGTATTCTCGGCGTTGATGCGGAAATAAGTGCTCAGTTCCATCGGGCAGCGCACGCCTTCGGGGATGTAGACGAACGTCCCGTCCGAAAAAACCGCGCAGTTCAATGTCGCGAAATAATTGTCGTGCATGGGAATGATCTTGCCGAGCCATTTGCGCACGAGATCGGGATATTCGCGGATCGCTTCGGAAATCGACCGGAAGATGACGCCCGCGCGCTCGAGTTCCGCCCGGAATGTTGTCGCCACCGAGACGCTGTCGAACACCGCATCTACGGCAACGCGACGCGCGCCCTCGACGCCGGCAAGCACTTTCTGCTCCTCGATCGGGATGCCGAGCTTTTCGTAGACGCGCAGGATTTCAGGATCGACTTCGTCGAGCGAACCGAGCTTGGGCTTAACCTTGGGCGCGGCGTAATAATAAGCGTCCTGATAATCGATCGGCGCAATCTCGAGCTTTGCCCAATCGGGGGCCTCCATCGTCTGCCACATCCGGAATGCTTTCAGGCGCCAGTCGAGCATCCATTGCGGCTCGTCTTTCTTGGCGCTGATAAACCGTACTGTGTCTTCGGTCAGACCCTTCGGCGCGAAATCGGTTTCGATGTCCGACGACCAGCCATGCTCATAATCCGCAACCTGTTCGGCGGCTGCATATGCTTCAAGATTACGCGATGCCATTCAACGTGCCTCTGATAATGTGGTTAGGCTGACGCCCGCCAGCGCGCCGCGCACGGCACCGTTGACGACGCCCCAATGCGGCTTGACCGCGCAATGATGATCGAGAGCACAATCATCGCGCGATTCGTCGACGCACGTCGTCATCGCGATCGGACCCTCGACAGCTTCGATGATATCGGCAAGGCTGATGCACGAAGCAGGGCGCGTCAGTTTGAACCCGCCGCCCGTCCCGCGCAGCGACGACAGCAAGCCGGCCTGCGCCAGTCGCTGCATCAGCTTTTGCGCCGTCGGCAACGGCACATGCGTTTCATCGGACAGAAGAGTGGCGGACAGCCGGGCACCACAGCCATGACGCGCGGCGGCGCTCATCATCACGACGGCATAATCGGCTAGGCTGGAAAGACGCATGTTATGCTAATCGGACTAAATTAGTCGGATTACAAGGGCATTCAGGTTTTGGTGATCAGTGGCGAAAGATCGGTAAACTCGGTGCGCTTTAGCGTCAGCATCGCCAAAGTTGGAAGATCGTCCGTAATCGTCTTCGGGGTAACGCCCGTGAAGTGTTTGATTTCGCGTATAAAGTGCGACTGATCGTAAAAGCCATGGTCGATCAGTTCCTGCGCGCCGGCTTCGTGCTTGGCCAGCATGATCGCGGCTCGCAGGGCACGATATTTGCGCGCAAGCAGTTTTGGCGGTGAGCCATAGATTGCCTTGCACTTACGTTCGACCTGACGACGCGAGAGCCCCGTCGCTGCCACGAGCGTATCGACCTGTGGCGATGGCGAATCGGCAAGCCAATCGTCGACAACCCGAGCGAAATCAAAAGCGGCGCTATGCCCGCGCTCGATCAGTTGCCTGGCAAGGCGGCTACCGATCATTACTTTTTCCTGCAAAGTGGTCGTCGCGCGAAACTCGTCGAGCGTTTTGTACAGACCTTTGCCGAAGAGTTCGGTTGCATCGATGACGCGATTGACAAGCAAAGAGGCCTCGAAATCGAGAAGGCTGCTCCATCCCGCCGGCTGGAGCCCTGCACCGAATGTGTGGACCGGGCCGACGACGCGCACGCGCGTCGGACCTGTCGTTGGGCCTATGATCTGAATGCTGGGGGCGGACTGAACGGTGCCATCGGCAAAACTATAGGTTGCGTCGCTCCCGCTCAGTTGGAAACGCACCTGAGCCAAATCGGCGCGTTCGACATCTTCGAAAACAGGGACGTCGGCTTTGAATTCGTAAAACACCGAAAGATGCTTACGCAGCGACTCGTCTGCAGCCGCATAATCAAGCGTGATGGCCGCCATCGTTCAAAGTGCGCCCCGTCTATCCTTATTGCGGCAGTATAGGCACAAAAGGCGAATAAAGAAAAGCGGCCCGGCACAGTTTCCTGCACCGGGCCGTAAGTGAAAAGGTTTCCCGAACTTTCGCTCGGGAGCCCTTCGGGTCGCTGGGGTTTGCTACGCTTCCGCTTTCGAGTCGTATTGGACAAAATCGACATTAACCTCCTTTTTTTGCGGACTTTTTGTCACAGTTTTGACGCACTGGCATTCGGCTGTTAGCGGCAATCATATGCTCTACCGCTTTGCACGCCCGGCTTTGTTTGGGCTGGATCCCGAATTGGGACATCGGGCAACGATTTCCATACTTCGGTGGGTGCCGCCGGGCCAAGTGCAGGCCGCTCCCTCGCTCTCGACAAATGTGGCAGGCATTGCGTTCCCGTCGCCGGTCGGCCTTGCTGCCGGGTTCGACAAAGACGCCGAAGTTCCTGACGCCATGCTCCGCCTTGGTTTTGGTTTCGTCGAGGTGGGCACGCTGACGCCGCTCCCGCAAGTTGGCAATCCGAAGCCGCGCCTGTTCCGCCTTGTGGAAGATGCCGGCGTGATTAACCGCATGGGGTTCAACAATGGCGGACACAGGTCTGCGCTGGCGCGATTGCAGCGACGCAAACGCAATGGGATCGTCGGCGTCAATATCGGTGCGAACAAGGAAGCGACCGACCGCGTGGCTGATTATGTCGCGGGCGTGCAGATGATGTCGTCCGTTGCCGATTATATCGCGATCAATGTCAGTTCGCCCAACACGCCGGGCCTGCGCGGATTGCAGGACAAAAGTGCGCTGGACGACCTGCTTTGCGCGGTGATGGCTGTGCGCAAGGTCCCGATTTTCCTGAAAGTGGCACCTGATCTCGATGCCACGGCAATCGACGACGTCGTCGACGTGAGCATCGGGCGTGGCGTCGATGCGCTGATCATCGGCAACACGACGATCTCGCGCCCGCCGCTCGGTTCTGCCTGGAAAGATGAAACCGGAGGACTGTCGGGCGCACCGCTGACATCACTTGCGATGGAAAAGCTGCGTACTTTTCGTGCAGCGTCAGGTGGACAGATCCCGCTTATCGCCGCCGGTGGCATAGACAGCGCCGACGAAGCCTATGCCCGCATCCGGGCGGGTGCGTCGCTTGTGCAAATATACTCGGCGTTGGTCTATCATGGCCCAGGCCTAGCCAAAACAGTGACGACCAATCTTGCGCGACTGCTGGCGCGCGACGGCTTTGCGCATGTCGCTGATGCCGTAGGGGTGGACGCGGTTTAGCTTTGCGGCCTACTGTCGACCATATGATCCGTACTTTTATCGCGTTCGTCGCATTCATCCTGCCCGTCGCTGCTTTTGCGAATGGAGGCGTCGTATCGTCCGCTGACCCGCGCGCAACGGCTGCAGGACAGGAAATCCTTCGGGAAGGCGGCAGCGCGGCAGATGCCGCAATGGCAATGATGCTGGCGCTGACAGTCGTCGAGCCGCAATCTTCGGGCATCGGCGGCGGCGGGTTCATCCTTTATCACGAAGCCAAAACCGGCAAGCTCGCGACAATCAACGGCCGCGAAAAGGCACCTGCATCGGCTCGCCCCGATCAGTTCATGACCGACGGCAAAGCCACCGGCTACATGAAAGCATTTCCCGGTGGCCTTTCCACAGGCGTTCCCGGCAATATCCGCTTAATGGCGCGGACGCATGAACGGTGGGGTAAATTGCCATGGGCGCGGTTGTTCGACCCGGCAATCCGGCTTGCCGAAGGTTTTGAAATCAATCGATCGCTAGCGGGCGCGCTGCGGCAACTGGCACCGATCTGGAAAGACTTTCCCGCGACTCAAGCGCTCTACTGGCAGGACGGCAAGCCCAAAACTGAAGGGATGATCCAGCGCAATCCCGCGCTTGCCGCCTTGCTGCGCAAAATTGCCGCCAACGGGCCCGACGCCTTCTACAGCGGGGCCGAGGGTCAGGCGATTGTCGATGCCGTCGCCGGGTCGGCGCTCAATCCCACCGCGCTGACGCTGGCCGATCTGGCTGCTTACACGGTGCAGGATAAGGATGCCGTCTGTGCTCCCTATCGCAGCTATAAGGTTTGCGGCATGGGGCCGCCGTCTTCAGGCGCAACGACGGTGCTGCAAATGCTCGGCACGATCGAGCGCTTCAACATGAAGAAAATGGGCAAGGACTCGCCTGTTGCCTGGCACGTGATTGGTGAAGCAATGCAACTTGCGTATGCTGATCGCGAAAAATATCTCGGCGATGCTGATTTTGTCGATGTGCCTGTCGCAGGGCTGATTGACCGGCAATATTTGAAAAGCCGGTCGGCGCTCGTTTCACTGACGAGCTCGCTTGGCAAATATGAAGCCGGCACACCGCCGGGTGCTCAGGCGCGCACGGCGGGCCTGTCGTCCGAAGTGCCTGCGACGACCCATTTCGTTGCAGCTGATAGTGCCGGCAACGTCGCGTCGATGACATCGACGATCGAAGGCCCGTTCGGCAGCCAGCTCGTTGCCAATGGTTTTTTCCTGAATAACGAACTGACCGATTTTACGTTCGTGCCGGTCAAGGATGGCGCGCCCGTTGCGAATGCCGTTGCGCCGGGAAAACGACCACTCTCGTCGATGTCACCGACAATTGTCTACGATCGCAAGGGCCGCGTCGTTCTCGCGGTCGGTTCTGCGGGCGGCAAGCGGATCATCATGCACGTAATGAAAACGTTGGTCGGCTACATGGACTGGGGCCTCAGCGCACAAGATGCGATCGCTTTGCCGAACATCTATTTCAGTGGACCATCGCTGCTGATCGAAAAGGGCACGAAACTGGCTTCGAAGCAAAGCGAATTGTCGGCGCTGGGGCAAATGGTCGTTGTCGGTGACCTTGGATCGAAGCTCAATGCCGTCGAACGGACGCCTAAGGGATGGCGCGGGGCTGCTGATCCGCGCGGGCCGGGCGATGCCCTGAGCGAATAACCGTAGCCCGAATACGGGCGCGGGTGACAGGAGAGACAATGCGGCAGTTCGAACATTTCCCCAATCTCGTGACGATGTTTTTCACGCGCGCGAACGAATATGGCGATGCGCCGTTTCTGTGGCACCGGGAGGGGAAAAGCTGGGTTTCACGCAGCTGGAAGGACACCGCGCTGCAAGTGTCCGCGCTGGCAGCCGCGCTGAAGCGACTAGGCATTTCGCGCGGTGACCGCGTCATGCTGGTCAGCGAAAATCGCCCCGAATGGTGCATAGCCGATCTCGCGATCATGGCCGCCGGCGCGATTACCGTGCCGACCTACACTACCAACACCGAGCGCGACCACAGTCATATCCTGCAGGATTCAGGCGCAAAGGCCGTCATCGTCTCGACCGCGAAACTTGCACGCAGCCTGATGCCTGCCGTCATCCGATCCACCTATTGCAAGACTGTGATCGGCATCGAAGATTTGAAAATCGGTCAGTCGGGGGACGTCGCGTTTCATGATTGGGCCGCAATGCTTTCGGTCGAAATGGCCGACCCCGGGGCTACGGCTGCAGGTGCCGATTTTGCCCGTACCGACACGGCGTGCATCATTTATACCAGCGGTACAGGCGGAAGCCCTCGTGGTGTTAAACAGCATCACGGAATGATCCTTCATAATGTCGAAGGCTGCCTCGACATTTTCATCCACGATTTCGGTTGGGATGACGAAGTGTTTCTGTCGTTTTTGCCGCTCAGCCATGCTTACGAGCATTCGGCGGGGCAGTTCTTGCCGATCGGTCTGGGCGCGCAGATTTACTATTCCGAGGGTCTCGAAAAGCTCGCGGCAAATATCGAAGAAGTGCGACCGACTGTCATGGTCGTCGTGCCGCGCCTGTTCGAAGTGTTGCGTGCGCGTATTCTGAAAACGATCGAAAAGCAGGGCGGGATCGGCCCCAAGCTGCTGCGACGGGCACTGGCACTGGGCGCCAAGGATCTGGGCAAGGGGATTCCGTTTTGGGACCGCCCGGTCGATTTCTTTATCAAGCGCACGCTGCGTCCTGCGGTTCAGAAAAAATTCGGCGGCCGGATGAAAGCGTTGGTTGCGGGCGGTGCGCCGCTCAATCCCGATATCGGCTTGTTCTTTCATGCGCTCGGCCTGCCGCTGATGCAGGGCTATGGCCAGACCGAGTCAGGCCCGGTGATTTCGTGCAATCGTCCGCGTGCGGGCATCAAGATGGACACAGTTGGGCCGCCGCTGATCAATACAGAAGTCAAGATTGCCGAGGATGGCGAAATTCTCGTCCGCGGCGAGCTGGTGATGCAAGGCTATTGGAACAATGATGCGGAAAGCGCGCGCGTCCTTGTCGACGGCTGGCTGCACACGGGCGATGTCGGGCATCTGGATGATAAAGGCCGGATTAAGATCACCGACCGCAAGAAGGACCTGATCGTCAACGACAAAGGCGATAATGTCGCACCGCAAAAAATCGAAGGCATGCTGACCCTCCAGCCCGAAATCATTCAGGCAATGGTTGTTGGCGACAAACGACCGCATCTTGTCGGGCTGGTCGTGCCCGATCCAGAATGGTTGATGGAGTGGGCGGTTGCCAATGACGAAAGGCCCGATTGCAAGCGGCTCGCCGATAACCCGGCGTTTCAGCGCGCGCTGATGTCCGCCGTCGATCGCGTCAATGCAGAGCTTTCCATTACCGAAAAAGTGAGGCGCATCGCCGTTACGCCCGATGCGTTTACGGTCGAAAACGAAATGCTGACACCGTCGATGAAAATCCGCCGCCACAAAATTCGTGAGCTTTACGGTGCACGTCTCGATGCACTGTATTAATCGGGGTCGTTTGCTTTGGTGTACGGCGTAAAGCCCCGGATGGCGCAGGCACCAGCGCCAAACCCGCCCGATCGTTCGACGAGCCGGACGATGTCGCCGCGGCAGAGTTGTGAACCGAAAACATTCTGTACCAGAATGAAATCGTTGTGGCCGCCTGCCGACCCGCAACCCGGTGCCTCGGCAACATAAAATTTGCCGCGACTGGCACGATATAAAATGGCGTCGCGAAAGACTTCGTTGCCAGTCGCCTGATCGAGGCGGATGCAGCTTTGTGGCTCCCCGGCAACGCGACCTTCGAGCGCAGCCGCTAGCTTGGGATCGGGGCCCTGCGCTGTTTGGCTCGTTGTCGCGCAACCGGCCAACAAAGCGAGGGGCAGGATTATCCGGAACATCGGTCTGTCTCCTATCCGCGAAAACTGTCTTTGGCGGCACGTCGTTCGGCGAGTTCGGCAACGGTCGCGGCACGCATGAACGGGTTGGTTGCCCGCTCCTGCCCGATCGTCGTCGGAACCGTCGCCTCACCGTGCCTTCGCGCTTGATCGACATCGTTCATACGCGCGATTAACGCAGCATTACCGGGCTCAGCGCTTAGTGCATAACGGCCGTTGCTCTGCGTATATTCGTGCGCGCAGTAAACCACGGTTTCGTCGGGTAGCGCCTCGAGCGTGCGCATGTTTGCGAACATCTGTTCAGCCGTCCCTTCGAACAGGCGCCCGCATCCCATCGCAAACAGCGTGTCGCCAACAAATGCGATCTGTTCGTCGGCAAAGTGGAAGGCGATATGCCCGGCGGTATGCGCGGGCACGTCGAGAACCTGCGCTTTGGTTGCGCCAAACGTGACGACATCGCCACCGCGCACCAGCACGTCGAGCGTCGGAATCTTTTCCGCTTCGGCAGCGGGCCCGGTGATCGTGCAGCCGGTCGCGGCCTTGATCGCCATGTTGCCGCCAGTGTGATCGGGGTGCCAGTGTGTGTTCCAGATATGCGTTATCGTCCAGCCGAGTTCTGCCGCTTTTGCCAGAACGGCATCGGCGACGGCTGGATCGACGACCATGACGGCTCCAGAAGCGCTATCGCGGACCAGCCAGATATAGTTGTCGGACAGGACCGGAATGCGGACGACATCGAGGGTCATACTACCATTTCCCCGTATTTGCCATCGATGCCCACGGCTCCTGCGGCGGCAAACGGTCGCCCGCCTGAAGCAGCTCAATCGAAATATTGTCGGGGCTGCGCACAAACGCCATGTGGCCGTCGCGCGGCGGGCGATTGATCGTCACGCCGCCGTCCATCAGCCGCTGACAACTTTCATAGATATTGTCGACGCGGTAAGCGAGATGGCCGAAATTGCGGCCCTCATCATAGCCTTTTTCGTCCCAGTTGTGCGTCAGTTCGATTTGCGCATCCTCGTCGCCGGGCGCGGCGAGAAATATGAGCGAAAAGCGCCCCTGCTCGCTGTCGTAGCGACGTAGCTCTTTCAGGCCGAGCAGATCGAAAAAAGAGATCGTGGCTTGCGGGTCCGACACGCGGATCATGGTATGGAGATACTTCATTCCCGCTGTATAGGCTCAGCGTGGCAGTCTCGCCAGCGACTCAGTTGCTGATTTCGCAGCCGCACTTTCCGGTGACAGCGCGATTGCGGCTTGCCAGGCCGTCCGCGCGGCATCGTCGCGGCCCGATAGGACCGCGATATTGCCGGCCTCGAGCGCAACCGATGCGTCATCGGGCGATCGCTTGGCCGCTTCCTCGATATCGCGCTGCGCGCGGGGCAGATCGTTCATCTTGCGCGCCAGCGTCGCCGACAACAGCCAGCCGAGCGGATCGGCGGGAACGTGCTTCGTCGCCAGATCGAGATCGGTCCGCGCGCCGCGCACGTCAGCCAGCGCAGCCCGCGCGCGTGCCCGGTCGAGATGCGCTTCGCCGAGCGCTTCCCCCGACAGCTGCCCGCGCGCTAGAGCGGCGTCGAAATGGCGTGCCGCCGTGGTGGCATCTTCGCCCGCCAGCGCGGCGTTGCCTGCCTGCACCCACAAGAGCGCTGCGCGACTGTCGGCCTTAAGATCGGCCTCGCGTGCCGCTGCTTCGAATGCTGCAGCGGCCGGCGTCCAGCGCTTTTGCGTAACATAGGCAAGGCCTTCGCACTGCCGCGCGAGCACCCCACCACCCGCAATGCGCCAGGCACCTGCTTCGGCCAGCGCGCGTGGTGGATCGGTTTCGGCAAGCGAAGCGCACAGATCAAAACGCGCGGGTTCGGCGGCAAGAAGCAGGAGCGAAATCATAATGTTTCCAGCAAATGATCGACTGTCGCAATCAGCAGGGCAATGTCCTGTTCGCGCGACAGGCGGTGGTCGCCGTCTTTGACCAGCATGACCTGCACATCGTCTGAACGCAGTTGCGC
The DNA here is from genome assembly GCA_031412595.1 of Sphingomonas sp. Classification (GTDB taxonomy): domain Bacteria; phylum Pseudomonadota; class Alphaproteobacteria; order Sphingomonadales; family Sphingomonadaceae; genus Sphingomonas_O. The sequence continues at coordinate 17,569 of JANODH010000025.1, forward strand.
AGCGAGCTTTAGCGAGAGTTCCCACGGCACAGCACCATCGCACTGCCCATGGAGCAGACGTACCGGGCAGATGATCGAAATTTCGGCGTCAAGCTGCCGGTTTGCTTCGCCCGAATGCCAGAATGGTGCAAAAGTCGGCATGGGGTCGCCATAATCGGAAGGCCGGTCGATCCGCCCGTCGCGCTGGATCAGGTCCTTTTCGGCGCGCGTAAAACCCCAGTCGGTAAAATCGGGAGCAGCCGCAATGCCGACCAGCGCTTTCACCCGACGCCCGAGCGCGCGCGCCACCAGCAGCATCAACCAGCCGCCCATCGACGATCCAATCAGGACGACCGGCCCTTCGATTTGTTCCATGGCGAGCAACACGTCGTCGCGCCAGCAGTCGAGTGTTGCGTCTTCGAACCGCCCGCCGCTTGCACCACAGCCCGAATAATCGAGGCGGAGCATCGCGCGACCGCGTGCCAAAGCCCAGGCTTCGAGCGCGAGTGCTTTGGTCCCTTGCATGTCCGACATATAGCCGGGCAGGAAAACCAGCGTCGGTCCGGTCCCGCGCAAATGCGCGAACACAATGCGCACGCCGTCCGCGCGCGTCAGATCATCCATTCGACGGTATTCATCTCGGCGATCGCGTCGCGCTTTGCGGTGCGCTTCTCGACGAGAACGGCGTGGAGTTTACGCACGGTATCGCTGCCTGCTGTCTGACAGATATTCGGGAAGAACCCGTGGAGGACGGCCTTGATGCCGCCCACGATCATCGTTGCGCCGAAGCCCGTGGCAACGGCGAAATGCGCCCAATAAGTCTCGCCGACCGTCTTGGGGTGATCGAGGAAAATGCGCCGTATCATCGTGCCGGTCTCCTTAGCTAACGCCGCCGGGCTCGCCTTCGCGCGGGGCGGGGTGTGCCGTGCCGAGGTACGCCGATGGCGCGTGGATCGTGTCGATCGACTCCAACGGTTCGGGCTTGTCGAGTTGCCCTTCCCATTTGGCAACGACTGCAGTGGCGACGGCATTGCCGACGACATTGGTGCCGGTGCGGCCCATGTCGAGGAACTGATCGACAGCAAGGATCAGGACAAGGCCGGCCTCTGGCAGGCCGAATTGCGCCATCGTGCCGGCAATGACGACCAGGGACGCACGCGGCACGGCAGCCATCCCTTTCGATGTCAGCATTAGCGTCAAGAGCATCGTCGCCTGCTGCGCAAACGTCAGTTCGATGCCGTAAAGCTGCGCGATAAAAATCGACGCGAACGTCATATACATCATCGAGCCGTCGAGATTGAACGAATAGCCGAGCGGCAGGACAAAGCTCGAAATCCGATTTGGCACGCCGAATTTGTCGAGCGCTTCCAACGTGCGCGGATAGGCCGCTTCGGATGATGCGGTTGAAAATGCGAGCAGGATAGGGTCGCGGATATAGCGGATGAGCTGACCGATTCGCGGCCCGATGACGAGGAAGCCGGCCAAGATCAGCAGCACCCAAAGAACGCCCAGGCCAAGATAGAAGCTGCCGATGAATTTGCCGAAGGTGAGCAATATGCCAAGGCCATTGACCGAAATTGCCTTTGCCATCGCTGCGAACACAGCGAGCGGCGAGACGCGCATGACATAGTTGGTCACGACCAGCATGACTTCGACCAGCGCATCGACGCCCTTGACGATCGCTGCTCCTTTCTCCCCAATGGCTGTTAGCGCGACGCCGAAAAATACAGAGAAAATGACGATCTGAAGCATGGTCGTGTTTGCCATCGCTTCGAATATGGATTTGGGGACCATTTCGGTGATCGTCTTGAACATGTCGGCCGATTGCGGATCGATGCCGGTGTCGCCCACTGCTTTGGCAAGATCCAATCCTGAATTGACACCGGGTTCGAGCACGTTGACCAGGATCATGCCGAGCGTCAGCGATACGACTGTTGCACCGAGAAACCAGGTGATCGTCTTTGCACCGACGCGGCCGAGCGATGCCGTATCGCCCATGTGGACGATCCCGGCAACCAGCGTGGCGAAGACCAGCGGTGCGACGATCATCTTGATCAGCCGCAGGAAGATGTCGGTGATCATCTTGAAATATTTACTGGCTTCGGTGACGGCCTCCACCGACAAGCTTGCATGCATGACAGCACCGACAATGATGCCAAGCACAAGGCCGATCATGATGTAAAGTGTCAGCTTTTTGGCCATGTGCGTTCCCTTTTGCTCATCCTAGCCGGTCAAGAAGGCTTTGCGCAAATTGAGACAGTGTATCGTCGCGCGCTCCCATGACGACGATGCGGTCGCCGGGCTTGGCAAGGTCGATCAGGCGGGTGCCGCATGCCTCGCGGTCGGGGATGTATTCGGCTTGGCTGCCGACCATCGCGACCAGCGCATCGGCACCGACCGTGCGATCGACGGTGCCGCCGAAATAGGCCGGATCGCTGATGAGCAGGCGGTCGTTTGGCTTCAAGTTCGCGATAAAACTGTCGGCAAGTTCGCGGCCCATTTGTTTTAATGGACCATAGCCGTGCGGCTGAAAATAGATCAGCAATCGCCCCGGAAAGGGGTGAAGCGCCGACAAAGTTGCAGCAATCTTGTCGGGGTTGTGCCCGAAATCGTCGATCACAGTGATGGTATCTACCGTGCCAACCGTTTCCATCCGCCGTTTGAGACCGGAGAACCCGGCAAGTGCGTTCGCGGCATCGGGCAGCGAAATACCCACCGAAATTGCGGCGCTGATCGCCGCAAGGGCATTCGCGACGTTGTGACGCCCGGGAACGGCGAGTTTTACAACGACCTCTGCGATCGCAAAATCAATGCCGTTGGGATGTTCGACGACGTTGACAGCCCTGCAGGTGGCCGATCGCACCATGCCGAAAGTCATCGCGTCGGGCGGTGCGATCGATAAAGCTTCGTCATTGTCGGCATTGACCACTGTTGATCCTGCCCGCCCGAGGAAATCCCTAAACAGCGTGCGCAACTCTTCCATCGATTTGTGATCGACGGCGACATTGTTTAACACGGCAACCGTCGGTTTATACAGCGCGATCGAGCCATCGCTTTCATCGACTTCGCTGACAAAGACATTGCCAGCGCCGACTCGGGATCCGCTGTCGTAATTTTTCATCACGGCGCCGTTCATGATCGTCGGGTCGCGACCTGCCTGATCGAGGATCCAGCCGATCATGCCGGTGACAGTCGATTTGCCGCTCGTGCCCGCCACGGCAATGCTGACGGGTGCGGCATTGAACAGTTCGGCGAGCAGTTCGGCCCGGGTCATGCGCGCGCAGCCGAGTTCGGTCGCGCGCACGATGTCGGGCACACTTGCTTCGACCGCTGCCGAGGCCACGACGATCTGCTCCGCCGAAACCAGTCCGCTGCCGTCCTGCGCATGTAAGCCGATGCCGCGGGCGGCCAGTCCTTCGAACTTTGCACCGAGCCGCCCCTGATCGAGCGAGCGGTCCGATCCCGCGACCGTGCATCCTTGCGCTGCGACGATTTCAGCGAGCGGCAGCATTCCCGAACCGCCAACGCCCACAAAGAAATAGGATTTTGTCATGGCCGCGCTATCATCAATTCGTCGAAGGGGAGCAAGCCGTGAAGATCGCTGTTGTCGCACCCGCCAACACCCTGCCCCTCGATGTGCCGAGCAAAGTCGAAGCACTCGCGCGTGACCGCTTCGGTGATAATGCCCCCCAAATCGCGTTTCATCCGCAATGTTTTCTGTCCGCGGGGCATTTTGCGGGCCCCGACCGGATGCGCGAAGATGCGCTGGTCGAGGTTGCTAATGACCCGACGGTCGATGCAGTCTGGTTCGCGCGCGGTGGTTATGGGTCGAACCGGATCGCCGAGCGCGCCATCGCGCGGATGGAACCGGCGGCGGTGACAAAGCCGTTCCTTGGCTACAGTGACACTGGGTTCATTCTTGCCGGCCTGCTTGCAAAAGGGGTCGGAACACCCGTTCACGCGCCGATGCCGAGTGACATAAACCGCCTCGGCGGCAGAGATGCGGTCGTGCGCAGCCTCGAATGGCTGACGCGTTTCTGCGAACGGCAAATTACCACAAGCGATAAATATGCGGCTTTCAACCTTACCGTCTTCAGTAAGCTCCTTGGCACACCGCTTCAGCCCGACCTGACCGGACGCGTGCTCATGCTCGAGGAAGTCGATGAGCCGCTCTATGCCATCGATCGCTGTTTTTTCCAGATCACGTCAAACCCCGGCGTGCGCAAAGCCGCGGGCATCATGCTCGGCCGCTGTGCGCCGATCACCCCGAACAATCCCGATTTCGACATGGATGAGGTCGCGATTGCGCGGCATTGGTGCAATGTTTCGGGCATCCCTTATCTTGGCCGCGCCGATATCGGGCACGATGCGGACAACAAGGTCGTGCCCTTCGGTTGACCTTTTGCCTCGCCGCACGGCATAGGCGCGCCCATGTCGATCATGCTCAAAATCGCTCTGCCCGATGGTTCGGTGCGCGAAGTCCCGCCGGGCACGACGCCTGCCGATATTGCCGCGAGCATCGGCCCGGGACTTGCCAAGGCTGCGATTGCTGCGCGCGTCGACGGCGAATTGCGCGATATCATGCGGCCGCTCGAAAGCGATGCCAGCCTTGCGCTGGTAACGACACGCGACGAAGCCGATGCGCTTGACCTCGCGCGGCACGATTTTGCGCATGTCCTTGCCGAAGCGGTGCAAAATCTCTTTCCGGGCACGCAGATCACGTTCGGCCCGTCGACGGATGACGGCTTTTATTATGATTTCGCGCCAAAGGATCGGCCGTTTACCGAAGAAGATCTGCCGGGAATCGAAGCGGAAATGCGCGCCATCATCGGTCGCGACGAAAAGCTCGTCCGCGAAGTCTGGTCGCGCGCTGATCTCATCGCGAAATGGCAGTCCGATGGTGAGACATTCAAGGCCGAATGGGCGGCCGGGCTTCCCGAAGGTGAAGAACTGACGGTGTATCGGTCGGGCACTTGGCTCGACATGTGCCGCGGCCCGCATCTTGCCTCGACGGGCAAGCTCGACCCGCAGGCGTTCAAACTGACGCGCGTTTCGGGCGCTTACTGGCGCGGCGACCAGAATAACGCGATGCTCAGCCGCATCTACGGCACGGGCTGGCTGAGCAAGAAGCAGCTCGATGTGCATCTTGTCCGGCTCGAGGAAGCGGCCAAGCGCGATCACAGGCGCATCGGCCAGGACATGGACTTGTTCCACCTGCAACAGGAAGCGCATGGCAGCGTGTTCTGGCACCCCAGGGGCTATATGATCTGGCGCGCGCTCGAAGCTTATATGCGCCGCGCGGTCGATGGTGGCGGCTATAGGGAAGTCAAAACCCCGCAATTGATGGACGCGCGCCAATGGGAGCAATCGGGCCACTGGGGGAAATATCGCGAAAACATGTTCGTCGTCCCCGACGAAATCCCGAGCGGCGAAGACGGGGCTCCCGTGCTGTCGGGCAATGCCGACCTGATGGCGATCAAGCCGATGAATTGCCCGGCGCATGTCCTGATTTTCCGGCAGGGGATCAAATCCTACCGCGATCTGCCGCTTCGGCTTTACGAAAACGGTTGCTGCCACCGCAACGAACCGCATGGGGCGCTCCACGGCCTGATGCGCGTGCGGCAATTCACGCAGGACGATGCGCATATCTTCTGTCGCGAAGACCAGATTGTCGAGGAAGCGCGCGCTTTCTGCGAACTCGCGGATCGCATCTACAAGCATTTCGGCTTCACTTATGCCGTCAAACTGGCACTGCGTCCCGACAAGCGCTTCGGATCGGATGCCGATTGGGACAAAGCCGAAGCCGAATTGCGCGAAGCGGTCGTCCGTGCCGGAATGGCAACAGCCGACTATGGCTGGGAAGAACTGCCCGGCGAAGGTGCGTTTTATGCGCCCAAGCTCGAATGGCATCTGACCGATGCGATCGGCCGGACGTGGCAAGTCGGGACGCTCCAGTCAGACCGCGTTTTGCCCGAGCGGCTCGATGCAAGCTATGTTGCGGAGGATGGCGCAAAGCATCGCCCCGTGATGCTGCACAGGGCGATTTTCGGATCGTACGAGCGCTTCATCGGCATCTTGATCGAGCATTACGCCGGCAAGTTCCCGCTCTGGCTCGCGCCCGTTCAGACTGTCGTTGCAACGATTGTGTCCGACGCGGACAGTTATGCACATGACGTCGTCGCAAAGCTCGCAGCAGCGGGCATCCGCGTTGAAAGCGATACGCGCAACGAGAAGATCAATTATAAAGTCCGCGAACATTCGCTGGCCAAAGTGCCGCATTTGCTCGTCGTCGGGATGCGCGAGGCCGAAGAAGGCAATGTCGCGATCCGCACGCTGGGGTCAGACGGACAACGGATCATGCCGCTCGATGAAGCGATTGCGATGCTGGTCGAGGAAGCACTGCCGCCCGACCTCAAGTGACACTTGCTTGCCACAGCGGAACCGAAATCGCCCACGCAGGCTTTCGTATTGCCGATACACAGACTAAACAGACAAGAACAACGCAACGACGACAGGAGTCCTGATTATAGCACCGCCCATGATACGCCGCCCACTCGGGGGCGCGCCAATGCCGAACAACGGCCCTCGCTTCAATGAATTTATCGTCTCGCCCAAAGTGCGCGTGATTGACGAAAATGGCGAAAACCTAGGCGTTATGCTGACGCGCGAAGCGATGGAGCAGGCGCGCGAATTGGGGCTCGATCTGGTCGAAGTGTCGCCGAACGCCGACCCGCCGGTTGCCAAATATCTCGATGTCGGCAAATTCAAATATGAAGCGCAGAAGAAAGCCAACATCGCGCGCAAATCGCAAAAGACGCAGGAGATCAAAGAGATCAAGATGCGTCCCAACATCGATGACCATGATTATAATACGAAAATGAAAAAGATTTTCGAGTTCATTGGTGAGGGCGACAAGGTCAAAGTGACACTGCGTTTTCGCGGACGCGAACTCGCGCATGGCCAATTGGGCATGGTTTTGCTTCAGCGCGTGCAGACCGATACGGCAGAAACCGCCAAAGTCGAAGCCTATCCGCGCATGGAGGGCCGACAGATGCTTATGGTGCTTTCGCCGAAATAGTTGGCTTCCGTAAGGGAAGGCCTCAAGCGACACTGTCACACTGTTGCAAAAAAGCCGCGACGCCGATGCAAAGTGCGTTTTTCCGTCGGTGGGCGCTGGCGACGTCGCTCTGATGGCGATATCGTTCATCCCAACCGGAAAAATGTCCGACGCTTGAGGAGAGAATGATGTCCAAATTTCGCTTGATGCTATCCGCTGCGCCCGCGATTCTGGCTTGCGCATTTGTTGCGCCCGTTTTTGCGCAGGAGGCCGCCGCGCCGCAGGATGCACAAACCGCCGATGAAGGCACGACAGGCGATATTATCGTCACAGCAACGCGCCGTTCGGAAGCACTTTCGGACGTACCGCTGGCTGTTTCGGCAGTCACAGCGGAAACGCTGCAAAATTCAGGGGCCAGCGATATTCGCCAGCTCAATCAGCTGGCCCCGTCCCTGCTCGTCTCGTCGACGAGTTCGGAAGCGAACGGTTCGGCACGAATTCGCGGCATCGGGACCGTCGGCGATAACCCCGGCCTCGAAAGTTCGGTCGCGGTGTTCATCGATGGCGTTTATCGCAGTCGCAGTGGCATCGGCTTGAATGAACTTGGCGAAATCGACCGGATCGAGGTTCTGCGCGGCCCGCAAGGAACGTTGTTCGGCCGGAATGCGTCGGCAGGCCTCATACACGTCATCAGCAAAAAGCCGAGCTTCACATTCGGCGCAAATGCCGAGGCAACTTACGGAAACTTCGATTTCATCCGGCTGTCCGGAGGGCTCACTGGCCCGATTTCACAGTCGATCGCCGCTCGTCTGGACGGCGTTTACGTAAAGCGTGACGGTTTTTACAAAGACATCGACGGGCAGCGCGATTACAACAATCGCGATCGCTATTTCGTCCGTGGCCAGTTGCTGTTTCAACCCAGTGAAGACATCAGCTTTCGTCTGATCGGCGACTATAGCAATCGGACGGAAGCGTGCTGCGTCGGATCGTACAAATCACGTGCTGAAACATTTGACCCCACCCCCGGCGCGCCTGGTGATTTTGCGACGCGCGGTTCAAACCGGGTCGTTGGAATCCTTACAGGTCTGGGTGCTATTTTCCCGAACCCGGCTGATCCATATAGCCGTGTTGTCTCCGTCACGCCTGGCCGCACATATGAAGGCAAGACGAGCGACGGCGGCATTTCCGGCGAGTTGAATTGGGATTTCGGTGGTGCAAACCTGACCTCGATCACGGCGTATCGCGAGTATAAGTCAGCGCAGGGCACGGATACGGATTATTCCACGGTGGACCTTTTGTTCCGTGCCAACGATGGCAATAGCTTCCGCCAATTCAAAACATTTACGCAGGAATTGCGCTTGCAAGGGTCGCTGTTCGGCGACCGGCTCGACTGGCTTGTGGGCGGATATTATGCCAACGAAAAATTGAATCTGTCGGACAATCTGCAGTTCGGCAGCCAATATGGCCAATTCATGGCGTGTCGCATTCTTTCGGGTGTTGCCCGCCCGGTGGCATTCGGCGGACCGGGCGGTAGCGCTGACGATCCAGCGTTGCGCAACACCGCGGCGGCTGGCTGCCTCAGCCCTACCGGCATCGGTTTCCTCAATGCTGCGTTCGCGGCGCCCAATACCGCCGGCGGCACTGACTCGTCGCAGCTTCAAGCGGCGCTTGGTCGGCTCAGCGCGATCAGCAATGTCGGTTTCGGCAATTCGCGCTTCCGTCAGAAAAGCGAAAACTACGCGTTCTTCACGCATAACATCGTCCATCTGACCGATCGGCTCGATCTGACTCTCGGTGTTCGCTACACCAATGAGAAAAAGAACGTGGCAGCGGATTTCCGTAATACAAACACGGGCTGTCCGGCGCAGCAAGCTGCAGCGGGTGCGGCCATTGCCGGTTCGTCCAGTGCGACTGTTCGTGGTGTACACGGTGGCGCAATCTTCTTTTCGTGCCTGTTTAATTCGACGTCGTCACTCAACAGTCTAGTCTTGGCAGACGAACGCAAGGACGATCAATTCACCGGCACCGCTGTTCTTTCTTACAAGCCGGTCGATGACTTGCTGCTCTACGCAAGTTATTCACGCGGTTACAAAGCGGGCGGCTTCAACCTCGACGCGTCGGCGCTGGGTGCCCCAACGGGTGCAATCACGCCTGCAAACGTCTCCAATCTCCGGTTCGACCCCGAAAAGGTCAACGCTTATGAAGTCGGTCTGAAATACAATGGTCGGCGGTTCAACCTCAACATCGCGGGATTTCGGCAAGAGTTTAAGAGCTTCCAGCTGAATACCTTCAACGGCCTCTTTTTCCTCGTTCAAAACGTGAATGGTTGTTCAAACCTGATCGGCGGTAGCGGCGCTGACGAAGACGCGTCAGGCGTTACTGGCACATGCGCGGCGGCAGATGTTACGCCGGGCGTCATTGCTCAAGGGTTCGAAATCGAAGCGTCGGCATACCCGGTGCGCAACTTTGCTGTCACTGCCGGTTTCACCTATTCCGAGACCAAGTATAAGGCGGATCTTGTCGGGAACATTGCAGGCACGGCACCTCTGGCCACTGAACTTTTCCAGTTGCCCGGCAGCCAGTTGTCGAATGCGCCGCGCTACGTCGTGACCGGAACGGCATCGTGGACTCCGCCGTTGGGCTCGAGCGGCCTTAGTGGGCTCGTCTACGCCGACACGCGCTTGACGAGCGACGTCAACACCGGCTCCGATCTCTTCCCCGAAAAGGTGCAAGACGGCTTCGTAACGGTAAACGCACGTTTGGGGATCCGCGGTGCTGAACAGCGCTGGGCTGTCGAAGTTTGGGCGCAGAACCTGCTCAATGCGCAATATGATCAGGTCGCCTTCAATTCGCCGCTGCAGGCATCCGGCGC
>JANODH010000026.1:0-7176 GCA_031412595.1 Sphingomonas sp.
GATCGTTTCCTCATCGAGGCCCGCGGCCCCGAACGAGTCGACCAGCGTGCAGATATTTTGTAAATGCCGCTCGACGTTTGCGCGTAATTGGTCGGGCACGTCGATCCCCGCGAAAGGATTGACCATGGTTGGTCGCTTCGCCCTACTTCTGCGCGGTGGCAAATGGGCATCCCACACCAATGTCACGATGCTGCATTCAGTTGGGCGGAAGAAGCCGAAGGCGGCATGAACGGATCAGTCTGGCTATGTTGCGTCCGTGCCCATTGCGTCAGATCCCATATCTTGATCACCTGATTGAACGAGACACCAATCATGCCATTCGAAGACCAGCGAACGATGCCGGTTTGCTGAGGCAAGCCATCAATCCAAAGCCCGACCCGTGCCGAACAGGGTAGCGGTACGCCGACAAATAATTTTGCGCCGCTTTGCGATACGTCGGTGGTTACGATGCGGTATACTTCGTGGTCGACATGCAGCTTTCCTTGCGCAGCAACGCACAGGCGCGGCGCGCGAGGCCGCGGGCCTGCTGGCGCCGAAGTGGCAAGCAGTGCGGCGAGGTCTACCGGTTTCGTGAACGCAAGCCCGATGACGCCGTCCCGGACCCAGACGACTTCGGCTTCGACCCGCTCCTCCAGCCGCAGGTTCAGCGTCAAATGTTCACCGACATGAAACAGCGATGCGACATTTGCCATTGCGCCGCCTTCGGACATGTTGCGCAACATGCACAATTCATCGCCCGTCGAGCGTGTGATCTTGCCCACGCGGAAAATGGTTATGAAACGTTTGCCACGACGACGGTCATGTTGAATGGGTAGTTCACCTGCAATTTGTGCAACCGCACTCCCGGTCATATTCGCGTCCCTCGCTAATAACTGCCCGTTGGCTACATCGAGATCCAACCACGGATTGGTTTCTTACCGATCCAATGCCTGATTAGATGCGCGCGATTAACGAAGGACTGGTTCTGCCAACCGTAAAATTACCGCAGACGAGCTTGCAAATTGGCAATAATCCGTTGCTGTCCGCTTGAATAATTTTCCGATCCGCCGATCGCTTGGCATTGCACCGGTGTCAGCATGAGGGGCTGCGCCGCGCCAGCCAATTTCGCAAGAGGGGTCGGTTCGTTTTGAAGGATCAAACATTATGCGACCGATCGATCATTTCATATCGGGCGGTGCTGTCCTGCGAAATCCCCCGGCCACCGAAAATACGACGCGAAGTTCGCCCGCGTTTATCCGCTCAGTACCGATTAATCTGACTAATGTTCAGGAAAGCAACCGTTTCAACTTCTTGATGATACGACGGTGATGCGGTGCAAAGCTTCGAGCTTCGTCGGCGTTTGCGCATCGAAAATGCTATTGCCCAGCGGTTCGGTCTCGCTAGGACAACGCCATGCTGTCTGATATCGAAATTTCACGCGCTGCGGCGATCAAACCAATCCAGCATATTGCTGATCACGCCGGAATTGCGGCTGCCGCAGTCGAGCCCTACGGTCACTTCAAGGCCAAGATCGACGTATCCGCCCTCGATGCGGCCGATGCAGCAGGAAAGCTAATCCTTGTAACCGCGATCAATCCGACGGCTGCGGGAGAGGGCAAAACGACAACCTCAGTGGGGCTTGCCGATGCACTGAACCGAATCGGTAAGCGGACAATGCTCTGCCTGCGCGAGCCTTCGCTCGGCCCCTGCTTTGGCTCGAAGGGCGGCGCTGCGGGTGGCGGATACGCACAAGTGATCCCGATGGATGACATCAATCTTCACTTCACCGGCGATTTTCACGCCATCACGAGTGCGCACAACCTGCTCGCGGCCATGATCGACAATCATATCCACTGGGGGAATGCGCTCGATATCGATGTCAGGCGGATCGTCTGGCGGCGGGTGATAGACATGAATGATCGTGCGCTCCGCGAGATGACACAGTCGCTCGGCGGCCCGGCGAATGGCTTTCCTCGTGAATCGGGCTTTGACATAACGGTGGCATCCGAAGTCATGGCCATTCTGTGCCTGGCCGACGGGCTGGCTGATCTCGAGGCTCGGCTTGGCCGGATCGTCATCGGCTATACGCGAGACCACCGGGCCGTGACGGCGCGTGATTTGAAAGCAGATGGCGCGATGGCCGTGTTGCTCAAACAGGCGATCAAGCCGAATCTGGTGCAGACACTCGAAGGCAATCCGGCGCTGGTTCACGGTGGCCCGTTCGCGAATATTGCCCATGGCTGCAATTCGGTGATCGCGACGCGCACCGGCCTTAAACTCGCCGACTATGTCGTGACAGAAGCCGGCTTCGGCGCCGATCTTGGGGCCGAGAAATTCTTCGATATAAAGTGCCGACAGGCGGGATTGGCGCCTGCCGCTGTCGTTATCGTGGCGACCGTACGCGCGCTGAAAATGAATGGAGGTGTCGCGAAGAGCGATCTGGCTGTCGAGGACGTAGACGCGGTGCGCCGCGGCGGTGTTAACCTTGCGCGCCACATCGAGAATATCGCTCAATTCGGCGTCCCCGCCGTCGTGGCGATCAATCGTTTCCCCACAGACAGCGATGCCGAACTGGCCGAGATTCAGAACCTCGTGGCTGGGCACGGGTCACAGGCAATTATTTGCACGCATTGGCGCGATGGCGGCGCGGGTGCTGAAGCATTGGCGCAACATGTTGTCGCGATGGCCGATACGCTCTCGCATTTCGCGCCGCTCTATGACGACAAAGCGACGCTATTTGAAAAAATTGATACTGTTGCCACTAGAATTTATCGTGCCGATGCCGCCGTCGCTAGTCCGGCAGTTCATGCTCAGCTCGGTCGTTGGGAAGCGGCAGGTTATGGACATCTGCCGGTCTGCATTGCGAAAACGCAGTATAGTTTCTCTACGGACCCGTTGGCACTCGGCGCACCGACTGGTCACGCAATTCCCGTCCGCGAGGTACGTTTGGCTGCAGGCGCAGGGTTCGTCGTCGCGATTTGCGGCGACATCATGACGATGCCGGGGTTACCGCGCGTGCCGGCTGCCGAGAGTATCCGGATCGACGCCAATGGTATGATCGCGGGACTATTTTAACGGGCACAGGCCCGGGCAGCAGAGAAAATCAGACAAACAAAAAGGGCAGACAAGCTTGTGCCTGTCTGCCCTTTATATTGTTTACGAAGCGCGGTTCGACGAGATCGGCTTGGCCGTGATGTCGAAACGGTCGGCATTCATAACCTTGACCCAGGCCTTGACGAAATCCCGAACGAACTTGGCTTCATGTCCGCGCTCGGCATAAACTTCGGCTGTCGCGCGCAATTGCGAGTTCGATCCGAAGATGAGGTCAGTGCGCGTCGCACGCCATTTTTCATGCTTGCCACCGCGATCGTAGCCGATGAACTCTTCATCACTGCTCGTATCGACCAGATCCCAGAAGGTTTCCATGTCGAGCAGGTTGACGAAAAAGTCGGTCGTCAACTGACCCGGGCGTGTCGTAAGCACACCTTCGGGCTTGTCGCCATGGTTCACGCCGAGAACACGCAGACCACCGATCAGAACGACCATTTCAGGACCCGACAGGCCGAGAAGATGCGCCCGGTCGAGGAGCAGTTCTTCGGTCTTGATCGACTGCTTCGTCGCAAGATAATTGCGGAACCCGTCGGCCTTGGGCTCCATCGGTTCGAAGCTTTCAACATCCGTCCAATCCTGCGTCGCATCGCCGCGGCCACCGGTGAACGGCACTTCGATCTCGACACCCGCATCCTTTGCGGCTTTTTCGATACCGACCGAGCCCGCAAGCACAATGGCGTCCGCCAGCGACAAAGGCCCGCGCAGTTCATTGAGCTTTGCAAGAACCACAGCCAGCTTTTCCGGCTCGTTCACCGCCCAGTCTTTCTGTGGCGCAAGCGCGATGCGAGCCCCATTTGCGCCGCCGCGATGGTCCGACTTGCGGTATGTCGATGCCGAAGCCCACGCCGTCTTGACCATTTGACCGACCGTCAAACCGCTGTCGAGAACACGCGCCTTGAATGCGGCCACGTCCGCATCCGATGGCATGACGCCTTCGGGAACCGGATCCTGCCAGATCAGAACTTCTTCGGGAACTTCGGGTCCGAGATAGCGGACGCGCGGCCCCATATCGCGGTGGCACAGCTTGAACCAGGCGCGTGCAAAGGCGTCGTCGAGTGCGGCCTGATCGTCGCGGAAACGCAGCGAAATCTCGCGGAACTCCGGATCGAACTTCAGCGCCATGTCGGCTGTCGTCATCATGGTCGGCACGCGCTTGTTCGGATCGCGTGCGTCGGGTGCCATGTCTTCGGGATCGGGATTGATCGGCTGCCACTGCCGTGCGCCTGCCGGGCTTTCCACCATTTCATAATCATATTTGAACAGCAGACGGAAATAGTCGCCGGTCCACTTGGTCGGATTGGGAACCCACGACCCTTCAATACCCGACGTCGTGATGTGGCCCTTGCCGATTTCGTCGGCGTCGGTCAGCCAGCCGAGACCCTGCATATGCATTTCTTCGGATTCGGGGGGCTTGCCGAAATTGTCCGCAGGCTTGGCACCGTGTGCCTTCCCGAACGCGTGGCCTCCGGCTGTCAGTGCAACGGTTTCTTCCGAATTCATGGCCATCCGCTGGAAGGTGACTTTCATGTCGTGCGCCGACTGGAGCACATCCATGTTGCCGCCGCGTCCTTCGGGATTGACGTAAATCAAGCCCATCTGGATCGCTGCCAGTGGCATCTCGAGGTCCATGTCCTTTTCAGGCTGGATGCGGGTTTCGACGCCCTGGCTGACCCAAAGCTCTTCTGCACCCCAATAGGTGTCGCGCTCGGCTTCGAACACGTCCTTGCGACCGCCAGCGAAACCGAACACCGGCCCGCCCATCGATTCGATGCCAACGTTACCGGCCAGAATGAACAGATCGGCCCAGCTGATTTGTGGCCCGTACTTCTGCTTGATCGGCCAAAGCAAGCGACGTGCCTTGTCGAGGTTGCCGTTATCGGGCCACGAATTCAGCGGCGCAAAACGCTGTTGACCGCTCGACGATCCACCGCGTCCGTCGGCCGTGCGATACGTGCCGGCCGCATGCCATGCCATACGGATCATGAAGGGGCCATAATGGCCGTAGTCCGCTGGCCACCATGACTTGCTGTCAGTCATCAGTGCCGTCAGATCGGCCTTCAGCGCGGCATAATCAATCGACTTGAATGCTTCGGCATAGTCGAAATCGGCGCCCATGGGGTCCGGCGACGCGCCAGCCTGGTGCAGGATTTCTACCGGCAGTGAGTCGGGCCACCAATCCTTGTTCGTCCGCCCAAGCAGCGAACGCACGACGGCTGGCTTGTGCATGGGGCAACCCGGGGCGGCGGCTTCGTCTTCATAATCGGCCATAATCTCGTCCTCTTCTAAATCACTTTTTCGACGATCGTCGATTGCGTCTAAATTGTCCAATCGATTAGTTGGAATTCAGTAATCGCTTTAATGGTGGATTTGATCAATGGATTGCATCGCGAAGAGTCTGGGCTAGCAGACGGAACTCATCCCGTCGGGCGCTGCCCATGCGCCACGCCAGCACGACTTGCCGCGCCGCGCCCGAGCCCAACGGCGTCACGTCGATCGCGCGGTTATCGAGCACGCCCGCGTTTACAGCCATTTGCGGCAGGAACGTCGTTCCCATGCCTGCATCAACCATCTCGACGAGTGTCTGCAGCGAAGTTGCGACCATTGCGGCGCTACGCACGCGGGGAACGCCACACGCAATAAGGCCATGCTCGTTGAGACAATGACCTTCCTCAAGCAGAAGCAGCGATTGCGGATCGGTTGGCGTGGCGGGCCATCCGCGCGGGGTGGCGAGCACGAGCGGATCGCATAGCAATTCTTCATGATCGATCGGCCCGCAATCATAGGGGAGGGCGAGGATCACGGCATCGAGCATACCGCGGCGCAATGCTGCGCACGCGGTTTCGCTGGTCTGTTCGCGCACATAAAGCACAAGCGCCGGAAAAGCAGTGCGCAGGGGTGAGAGAATGCGCGGCAGTAAAAATGGTGCGACAGTCGGAATAATCCCGAGCCTGAGCGGCCCGGTCAGCGGTTGGGCTGCGGTTGCTGCAAATTCGCTGAGTTCCGCAGCTGCCGCAACGATGTCACGTGCGCGCAGCACAAAGGCTTCGCCGACATCTGTAAAGCGCACAGACCGCTTCGTGCGCTCGACCAAGACAATCCCGATAAGCCGTTCGAGCTCCGAAATCCCGGCCGATAGGGTCGATTGCCCGACGCCCATCGCCGCTGCTGCACGCCCGAAATGCCGTTCGGTATCAAGGGCGACGAGGAAGCGCAGCTGGCGCAGCGTGGGATCGAAAACTGTCATTCTTTCCGTTACTGCTTCGTGACCCTTCTTGTCACCGTCCGCTGACTGGCGCAGTCTTGTAAAATGCGATTTGTCTTGCTCGCGCTGGTGATATTGGCTGGCTGCGCACGTCCGGAAGCGCGGGTGCGCGTTGCGTTCGATTCGACCAACATCACGAGCGTCTCTGCATCGGGACTCGCCGATCGCACGATGAAGCGGCGCGTTACGATCGACGATCCGGTGCGTGTTGCGAGCATCACGAAACTGGTTGTCGCGCTGGGCGTGATGCGCATGGTCGAGACGCAGACGCTCGATCTTGACCGCGATGTGTCGGACTATCTTGGCTGGCGCCTGCGCAATCCCGCTTTCCCCGAGGCGCCGATCAATCTGCGAATGTTGCTTTCGCACACGGCCGGCGTGCGCGATGCCAATGATTATCGCGTGCCGCTGGGAAAAACAGTCGAGGCGGCGTTGGCTGATCCCAGAGCATGGGAAGCGAAGTATCTGCCAGGTCAGTATTTTGCTTATTCGAACCTTAATTTTCCGATCATCGGCAGCGCGATGGAAAGAATGTCGGGCGAGCGGTTCGATATGCTAATGCAGCGGCTTGTCCTTAAACCGTTGGCGATCGAGGCTTGTTTTAATTGGCCGACTTGCAGCCCGGCGCGCCTTGCTCGCGCGGTCGTGCTTTATCATGCCGATGGCACCGTGCGCGGCGACGACCTGCGCGGCAAGCAGCCCGAATGTCCGGTGTTTACCGAAGGCAGTTGCGATCTGACGACCTACCGCTTTGGCGAGAATGGCGCTCTTTTTTCGCCCCAGGGCGGCTTGCGGATCTCCGGGCGCGATCTTGCAAAAATCGG
>JANODH010000027.1:0-2674 GCA_031412595.1 Sphingomonas sp.
TTGCGATAGCGCTGCAGCGCGGTCGACCAGCGCACTTTGCCGGTAGCGCGGGCGATGCAGAGCAGCTTGGCTTCATCGGTCACGACGAACAGCCATTCGCCCGCCACCCACGGCGTCGAAATACCCGCGATATTCATTTCCCAGATACGCTGCCCGGTCACGAGTTCGAGGCTGACCATGCGGCCGCCCTGCCCGACCGAGAACACGCGCCCCTGATCAATGACCGGCGCTGCGTCGATATCGGACAAAGTACCGACTGATGTGTTGATGCTCGTCCGTGACAAGGCCTCTTGCCACACCGTCCGGCCATTCTCGTAGCGATAGGCATTCAGATCGCCCGAGGAAAAGCCGGCGACGACTGTGCCTTGCGCCACGGCTGGTGCTGCGACACCGAACACGCCTGCAAGCTGAACGGCAGCTGCTTCGGTCCACTCGACGGTGCCGTCGCTGGCTTTGAGCGCTATCAGCTGATTGTCCTGGCTCATCACGAAGATGTTGCCAAGCGCAACGGATGGAGCGCCACGTAAAGGGGCGCCCGGTCGCTTTGTCCAGACCACCGAGCCGTCGGCCACATTCAAGGCACCCACGTCGCCGATACCGTTCGTCGCATACACAAATGCGCCCTCGACACTGACCCCGCCGCCAAACAGCGAGGCCTTATTATCGCCCGCATTACCGAATGGGACCGACCAGAGCCGCGCGCCCGTGTTTGCATCGAACGCAGTAACCATGCCGTCCGTGCCCATGACGAAAAGCTTGCCGTCTGCGATGACCGGCGCAGCGGCAAGGCGCGCTTCCTTCGAGGCGCCTGCGATTTTCGCGGTCCATGCGGTGCCCAGCGTTGCGCCAAGGGCGGGGTGTCCCATGGATTTTGCAGCATTACCGCCCGGCTGAGTCCAGCTATCGTTCGCCACCGCTGCGGGCAAAACAACCGCGACGTCAGCAAGCGCCGGATCGACCTCGACGCCCGATTCAGACGTCAGGATCGGCACCCGATCGCCAAGCAGCGCGGTTTTCGGCTTCGAGCCTTTGAATATTCCGCACCCACCAAGCGCAACAAACGCTCCCAGCACGATAAGCGACTTCGACGGTTTCATCATTTTACATCAACGCCTTTTGCCGGAGCTGCATCGGCTCCTGAAATTCCTGCTAGCTGGACGACACGCTCGCGAATGCTTTCGGGCACGCCTTCATCTTTCGCGACGGCGGCAAACATTGCGCTGGCCAGTTCGGCTTTCCCCATTTTCAGATACGCGATGCCGACCATTTCGCCCGCACTGCCAAACCAGGGATTGCCTGGCGCTGCCAATGGTTTCAGTCGCGTGACGACGGCGGCGGGCTTGAGCGTATCGAATTCGACCGCTGTCTGCCGCACAAGCGCAAGATCGCGGTACGGTTGGTCGAGTGTCGCATCGGCTGCAATCGCGCCATAGGTGTCGATTGCGGTTTTGGTATCGCCCTTGCTCTGAGCAAGCGCTGCGGTAGCAAGTTTTGCCGATACCGTAACACCACGGCTCTGTGCACTGGCCAGCTTTTCGAGTTCGACTTTTGCACTATCGGTTTTTCCGGCGGCGAGATCGTCGAGTGCGGTGCTCAGCTGTTCGCCTTCCACCCCGCGCTTTGTTTCGCGGTCGTTCTGCCACCACAAATACGCAGCAAAAATCGCCAGTCCGGCGACAATCGACCCGATAATCCAGCGGCCATAGCGTTTCCAGATCGTCAGCGCCTGCTCGCGGCGAAGTTCGTCATCGACTTCCCGTATAAACTCGTCGTTAGTGGTCGGCGGTACAGCCAAGGGGGCATGCTTTCACAAGGTAAACTGGCGGAAAGCCTTAGCGTCGCTTGTCCGGCACGGCTAGTCCCCGTAGGATCACGGCTTGGGCTTGTAAATCTGATCGATCGTGGGGAAGGCTCGCGCGCGAACATCGGCGGCATAGGCGACGACCGCTTCGCCGATAAAATCCGCCATCGCCGCATAACGCTTCACAAAACGCGGCGTCCGTTCGAACATGCCGAGCATGTCTTCGGTCACCAATACTTGCCCATCGCAATTCGCCGATGCGCCGATTCCGATTACCGGCACAACGACTGCTGCGGCAACCGTATCGGCAAGAGTATCGACAACACCTTCGAGAACGATCGCAAAAGCGCCTGCGTCGGCCACGGCCTTAGCATCGTCGAGAATACGTGCATATTCGGCATCGCTCCGCCCGCGTGCGCCGTAGCCGCCGAGCTGGTTCACGGCTTGGGGTGTCAGTCCGACATGCCCCATCACGGGTATGCCGCGCGCCGACAGGAACGCGATCGTCTCAGCCATCGCAGCGCCACCTTCGAGCTTTACGCCGGCACAGCCTGTTTCGGCCATAACCCGGCTCGCGCTCGCAAAGGCCTGCTCCGGCGACGTCTCGTAACTGCCAAACGGCATATCGACGATTACGACGCTATGATAGCTGCCGCGCACGACGGCCGCCCCGTGCGCGCACATCATGTCTAGAGTTACCGCAAGCGTCGACGGCAGCCCATAAATCACTTGCCCGAGCGAATCGCCGACCAGCAAAATGTCACAATGCGGATCGAGGATCTGCGCCATCCGCACGGTGTAAGCCGTGAGCATCACCAATGGCTCGGCAGTGACGCCATGTTCCTTACGCGCCCGGATGGCCGGGATCGTCAG
>JANODH010000028.1:0-2550 GCA_031412595.1 Sphingomonas sp.
CAAGCGGTACGATCCGGGATCGTCGACGCTCCGCCTGTTTCACGCGAGCGCCAGTGTCCCGTTCGCCTGTGCAATACGGATCATCGCTTTTTGCAGCTTGTCGAATGCACGCACTTCGATCTGGCGCACTCGCTCTCTCGAGACACCGTAAACCTGGCTTAATTCCTCGAGTGTTTTCGGCTCTTCGATAAGTCGACGCTCGGTGAGGATGTGCTTTTCGCGTTCGTTCAGATCATCCATTGCTTCGGCAAGCATGGCATGACGATAAACACGCTCCTGGCTGTTGCCGATCTCTTCATCCTGCAGTGGCGCATCATCTGCCAGCCAATCCTGCCATTGGCCTTCTCCATCCTCGTTCGTGCTGACGTTGAGCGAAGTATCGCCACCCATTGCCATGCGACGATTCATGCTGACGACTTCAGCTTCAGTGACGCCGAGATCAGTTGCGATCTTTTTAACGTCTTCCGGGCGCAAATCGCCGTCTTCGAATGCCTCGAGGTTGTTTTTCATGCGGCGAAGATTGAAGAAAAGCTTCTTCTGCGCTGCTGTGGTCCCCATTTTGACGAGGCTCCAACTCCGGAGAATGAACTCCTGGATCGATGCTCGAATCCACCACATGGCATAAGTCGCCAGCCGAAAACCACGATCCGGCTCGAACTTCTTGACGCCTTGCATAAGCCCGATGTTTCCTTCGGAAATCAGTTCGGAAACCGGCAGGCCATAGCCGCGAAAGCCCATTGCGATTTTCGCAACGAGCCGAAGGTGCGACGTCACCAGACGTTCGGCCGCTTCGGGGTCTCCATGCTCCTGAAAACGCTTGGCCAACATATATTCCTCTTCTGGTGTCAGAAGCGGAAATTTCCTGATTTCGGACAAATACCGATTGAGGCTCGCTTCCCCGCCAAGCGCAGGAATCGTCGCAGGAACATTGCTCTTACCGGCCATAATGACCCCTAATCTCCCAGAATGCCACGCGATATAGCGCAGCCTTCGTATATCTATAACCCAAGAGCCGTGAACAATCGCTGCATATCGTCAGGCATTTCGCTTTCAAACCGCAAAGTTTCTCTACTAACCGGATGGACGAAACCGAGTTCCGCTGCGTGAAGCGCTTGGCGCTTAAAATCGAGGCCATGCAGAGCCTCTCGGTGGTGGGGACGTGTGCGGCCGTAAACGGGATCGCCGAGCAGCGGATGACTGATGGAAGTCATGTGCACACGCACTTGATGAGTGCGCCCGGTTTCCAGCCGACATTCGATAAGGGCAGCATCGTTCTTCAACGCCTCAATGAGGCTGTAATGCGTGACGGCCCGTTTCCCATGCGCCTGAATCGTAATTTTCTTTCGGTCATGCGGGCTGCGAGCAAGCGGCGCGTTGACGGAGCCGGACGTCGGAACACCGGCAACAATCGCCTTGTAGCGCCGGTCGATGCTGTGAGCAGCGAACTGCGTGGAGAGTCCTTCATGAGCTGGATCGGTTTTGGCGACGACCAATAATCCGGATGTGTCCTTATCGATGCGGTGAACAATTCCGGGACGAGCAACACCTCCAATCCCAGAAAGTCGCCCGGCGCAATGATGAAGCAGCGCATTCACCAGCGTGCCGTCGAAATTTCCAGCAGCGGGATGAACGACCAGTCCGGCTGGCTTGTCCACCACGAGTAGATGATCATCTTCGAAAACGATGGTGAGTGCGATGTCTTGAGCGATATTATGAGCTGGAGCCGGTTCGGGGATGTCGATGGCAAATGTATCGCCGCTCGAAACTTTGCTCGCCGGATCGCGCGACAGGCCGGATCGATCGTGCACGTGGCCTGCCGAAATCAGCGCCTTTAGTCGCTCTCTCGACAGCATCGGAATGGCCGCGGCAAGGGCACGATCGAGCCGCCATCCGTGCTGCGGTTCATCAATGCAGATCGAAACAGTAGACTGCGCGTCGCTCATCGCTAACTCATGTGGCTATGGCATTGTGCATATCAAGCAAATTACATTCGGAATTGCTGGCGCTTGCGGCGGCGTCACCTGAAACAGAGGTCTGCGGTTTGTTGGTAGGTCGGGACGACGTTGATCGGATTGTGCCGGCTGCGAACCTATCCTCGGACCGGCGTCGTACCTTTGAAATCGACCCTATTGTGTTATTTGCTGCAATCCGAAGCGAACGAGAGAATGGCGACAAGCTTTTTGGTTATTATCATTCGCACCCGACCGGTCGTGCATTCCCGTCGAAAGCGGATGCCGAGCAGGCGACCGCTGACGGGCGAGTTTGGGTTATAATTGCCGAGGGGCAAATAACTGCGTGGCGATTAAACGCTAGAGGTGCGTTTGAAGCCGTCGAGTTGATTATTGCTGTGTAGCGAACTCTCATCCGCTAGTGTGTTGAAAATATCACGCGCCTGTTGTAAGCCAGCAACGATGCAGTCTCGAACGGCGAAATTGCGAAGAAATTTGACGGTGCTGATCGGGCGACGTCGGTGGGTGCCCTATGTGGAAATAGGCACGGCTGCCCTGTTCCTCCTGATAATGATCGCGAGCTATTTCGTTTTGGCGCAGG
>JANODH010000029.1:0-10239 GCA_031412595.1 Sphingomonas sp.
CCCAGATCCATTATTTATTCCTTTTCAGTGATTCTCTAGTGGAGATTAATTGCGTCATTGAGATACAACGAAGCTAAGAGTGCAAAGACATAAGCCTGAACGACCGCGATCAGCACTTCGAGTGCTGACAGCGCAACATTCACTGCGAGCGGCAAAATGCCAAATACGTAGGGAAGTGCCCCAAAAGACCCGAGTGTCACCACGAATGTGCCGAAAACCTTGAGCAGGACGTGGCCCGCCGTCATGTTGGCGAACAATCGGATCGCCAACGTAAACGGACGGCTGAGAAAGCTTAGAAATTCAATCGCTGCCACGAATAGGGCGAGCGCCGGATTCACACCCTTGGGCCAGAACAGGCTGAAAAAATGAAAGCCGTGATTGGCGAAACCGACGACGCAGACGATCACGAAGACGAGCATGGCTAGCCCGAAGGTCACCACAACATGGCTTGTCGGGGTGAAGGCACCGATCCACGGAATAAGGCCGAGCAAATTGCAGGCGAGCACGAAGATGAAGAGACTGAAAATCAGCGGCACAAAGCGCTTACCCTCGGGCCCCACATTTTCGTCCATCATCTTTCGGACAAAATCATAGAGATATTCAACTGCAGCCTGTGCGCGGTTAGGCACCATCTGCGGCTTTGCGGTGCCGATGAACAAGAACGCCGCAACCGCAACGAGTGCGATCATCATCCAGAGCGAGGAATTGGTGAACGAGACGTCATAGCCCATCGCCTCGATCGGTGCGATCGGGACAATCTTGAACTGGTCCATCGGGTTGGCCATCGCGTCTCTCTCAGCTTTTCGGATCTGCGTCGAACTGCTTCGACGTCTGCATGGCGCGGCGTGTTCCAGCAGCAAAACCGAGGAGCAGCATCCCGATCATCGCCCAGGGTGCAGTCCCTGCGAACCGGTCGATCAGCCAGCCAATGAATGCCGAAACCAGAACGGCACCGACGAACTCGATGCCGATTGCCCAGCCCCGCCCTTCGGCCTGTGCATCCGCCGTCGACGGCCGCAACGACGCTGCTTTTGCCGCCGCAATGCGGGCGTCAAGCGCGTCTTTTCCGTTTTTGCGGTCGTCGGCCAAGCCAGCGTGCCTTCACATGCAGATAAAGAAAGGCCGCCCGTACCCAAAGGGCATCGGCGGCTTGGCCAGCCATTTAGAAAAGTGACCGCGCCAAGTCAACCGTTGTGCGGTGCGGCATTTGTCGGCTCAGTTGGCGCAATAATCCGGCAGGTCGATCGGCGCAGCGCCATTGCGAACCCGCCAGACACCATCGCGCAGTTGATAGGCTTTGCCCGGTCCGACCCGGTTCGCCAGTGTTTTGCATCCCACGGCAGCGGCAACATCTTTGACCGTCACGCCGCGCTGCTCGGCAAGCTGCGTATACCCCGCACGCCGCTTGATGTTGATTGCCTCGACTTCGGCGCTCAGTTGGGCGGATGCGGACCCGCGCAGACCCAAATACCCGTCGGCTTGCTCGCCAATTGTCCCCGCATCTATGGCTGCAGCGACAGTGCTGGCTTGCGCTTGCGCTACAGCAACAAAGGCGCCGGCCGCCAAAACGATGCCAGTAGCTGCTGAAACGATGAACTTAGCAGAATGCGTCATTTCGGAAACAACTCCGGGTTATTCGTGATGAAGTCATCGGCATCCTTTTGGAGCCTTACGATCACTTCCTGTTTGATATTGACGTTCAGATTTATCTCGATCGGCTTGTCGGGTGCCTTGATATTAATGCACCCGGAGCTCGCGAGCACGATGATCAGCGCGGTTTTCTTCATAGCCGCTTGCCTCGCACCGCTTTTCCTGTCCGTCAACAGCGGCACTCTCATGGGCTCGCGTCGCTTTCGGAGGCCTGAACGGATGGCGTTCGAAGCTCGGGCACCGTGCGTTGGAGCAGCGAGCTCGGATCCTGAAACGTCCGGGCCGTGTTGAGCAGATTTCGGAACGGCGCTGTCACTTTGATATTGAAGACAAACGGCAGTCCGATGAATTGCCGAGCAATGAAACTTTTCGGCGGGCTCAGCGGCGCTTCGTTGATGCCGTTGAAGTCGATCTGCGAAACGATTTCGCCATCGAGCGCGCCGTTCAGTTCGATCGTCAGCTTATCGTAGCGGATCGACTTCAAAGCGTCGAAAGCCAGCTTTGCATACACGTTCATCGCCGCGTTCGACACGTCACCGACGTAAGCCAGCGTCCCGCCACCTTGCCGAACGACCAAGCGGCCGCCTTCGATACGGCCGCCAACAGCATCGAAATACATTGGCAAGATGCCGTCGAAAATACCGGTGGCCGACAAATTTTCGAACTCAAGCTGCTGAATGAATTTTGCGGCATCAAGGCCGACAACACGAAACGTCAGCTTGCGTGTGGCATCCTGGCCGAAAGCAAAAGTCGTTGGGTCAAGGATCAGTGCGCCCCCGGCAAACGGCCAGTCGCCGCTTTCAATTGCAACCCTCTGGCCGGCCAGTAGTTGGTACACAATCGTTCCATTCGTTACCAACGTGCCGGGATTGATGCTGGATATGGTCACGCGCTGGCCCGGCGGCGTCGCCAGCGTCAGCAGATTATTAAAGTATATCTCGCCTTTTAGCCCTGACACGGGACCGAACGCCGCCGCAAGATCGATCGCCTTCGTGGCGAACCGCCCGGTGCTGGTGACGCCATCCGGTCCCCATGCAATGTCGCCGCGCCCCGAGATGGCGCCGGTCACGTTTGCAACCACCCCGAGTGTCAGTCGCGTCAACTGCTCGGGCTGAAAACTTTTGCCAAATGTGAGGTTTGCCACCTCTAAGGTCGCGCTTCCGGTTCCCAGGCCAAGGTGGTGACTAATGACGGCGCTGGTCACCAAAGTGCGGCTCGTCGGTTCGCGCAACGTCGCTGTCGCCGCGATCTGGTTATTTACAAGGCGCATCACCGCGTCATTGCTGATCAGAGGATTGAATCGACCCGGAACTTCTTCGTCAGACACCGTCAGCCGCCCGCGCAAAGCAAGTGCACCAGATCGCAGCGTCCATTCGCCACCGGCACCCGTCATCAATAGCGGGACAGCGCCGATCTTGCCGGCCGCTCCAGCGAACTGCCCTTGGAGGTTTCCGCCAGCGAACTGGCCGTTCAAGGTACCAATTTCGAGCGTCGATAGGCGGTCCGCCGCACCCAATTTCACCTTCAGACCGTCGAGTGTAAAACTGTTCTGTCCAAATATTATGCGGCCTTCTTTTGCTGCGAGCGCCAACGCCGTCTTGCCGATCTCACCGAAAAAGCCGGGTTTGCGAACGATTGCTCCGCCGGTTGCACGCCCATTTGTGAATCGGAGCAAAGCACGGCCATCGACGGGGCAAAGCGTCAGGTTGGCAGGGTTGAGCGCCAAGCCCGATACCGCCACCTGACGAAATCTGACGGCCGTACATCCGTTGTTGACGATGACCGAACCGTCAGCGGAAACCGTGGCGTTGAATGGGAACTGCAGCCCTTGCACACGCCCGCCGGGCACAGGTCCGTCGATTGAAGCGATGGTCTCGACGCGCATCGCGCCCGATCTGTTGGCTGCAAACCGTGTCTGTGCAAGCGCAATCCGTGAGCCATTACTGGTAAACGGTGCCATCCGCGCGAGGCCGAGCGTTACGCCATCGGTTCGCCTTATCAACGTCGAACTGATTGTCGGAAACCCACCCCCCGATAATGTGAGCGCGGTATCTGCTTGAAACTCGGTGCCTGCGATGCGAACCCCGCGTCCACCCACAGCTTTCAGGTTCGCACCGGACGCGCTTTTCATGTCCAAACGGGAGATTTGCAGAGCCCCCTCGGAAAAGGCACCTGCTGCATCAAACGACGTCTGCGCAGCAGCACGTCGCGCCGCTCGCGCAATTTGAAACAGTAACGGCCCGACCGGCGTGTCCGACGCACGCAGAGCCGCAGTGTCGAGTTGATTGAGCAGGCGTACGTCCGGGGTGACACGCGCTACTGCGAGGCGACCTGAAGCTTCGGTCTTACGGCCCAACGAATATGTACCCTCAAATCGGAGTCCCGTGAAGAATGACGAGCCGACCAGCCCGGTACCTGCCATCATTAAAGCATCACCTCTGGTTTCTTTGCTGTTGCCAACAAATGATGCGCGCCCAGACAAGCTGCCGAGCGATCCTCGGTCAGCGCTCACTCTGTCAGCCGACAGGTTTGTTTCACCTCGCCATTGATCTAGCGTCTCATTTAGCGTGATAGCGATCCTGATCGCGGGGTTCGCAATCGCAGCGCCGTCGCACCTTATGGCTGCGGCCCGCATTGGCCCTTTAATCGTTGGCCGACGATCGGCGATCGAGACGTCGAGGAACGCAGTTGCTCGATCGGCGCGGCAGGTCCCAACTTGCACAGTGTTTCCAACGACAGCAATCTTGCCGGTAAATCCGTCGGCAAGATTGCCTTTGCCATCGATCCGCGCGCCGAAAATGCCATATTCGCTCTCGAGTAACGCTCTGGCATCGATTAGATCGACGTCCAAGTCAGGGAGCGTGACGGGCGCGGTCCTGTCGCCCTGCCGCAGCAACTTGTCTAAATCGCCCAAGTCCAAACGGCGGTCGATGATCCGTCCGCGCAATCGCACACCGCCGGCGCGCACTGCCCTGAGTCGAACGCCGTCAAAGCCCGCCGACACGCGAATGTCAGCCCATTCCGCCGTCAGATCGGGTGCTTTTGGGTTCCCGATCCGCACATTTTCAATGCGCTCCCAGCGCAATCCGATACTTTTTACCGTGTAATCCGCTTCAATGCCGCGTGCTGCGATCGCACGACGTATCGCAGCATCTGCAATGGGGCGGCGCGCCAACCAGGCGACTGCTGCGACGACGAGCAGAACGAGCAACATGCCGATAAGGACAAGTCGTCCTTTTATTCGGGTCATCTGGCGGTCGGATCGTGCACGGGGCATCTTAGAGACGTTTTAATGCATGGCAATCAAGGGCAATTGCGTCATGCACTTCCGGAGCTTAGCAACATTGCATGGCCGGTGCGTCTGCTCTTTCTGATTCTGCCGGCCACCGAAGCCGCTTGCGTGCACGCCTGATCGATAGCGGCGGTGACGCGCTTCAGGATTACGAACTGATCGAATATCTACTCGCGCTTGCGATCCCGCGGCGTGACACGAAGCCCTTGGCAAAGGCACTCTTGCGGGAATTCGACGGCATTGGTGGATTGATTTCGGCGGATGCGGATGCGCTGCGCCGCGTCGAAGGCGTTGGCGAGACAGTCGTTGCTGCGCTGAAAATTGTTCAAGCCACGTCGTTGCGTTTGCTTCGTTCCGAAATTGCCGAACGACCCGTGCTCGGCAGCTGGCAAGCACTAATCGACTATCTTCGCGCTGACATGGGCTACATCACGATCGAGCGAGTTCGGGTTTTGCACTTGAACGGAAAAAATATGCTGATCCGTGATGAAGTCGTCAGTGAAGGATCGATCGATCAGGCCAGCGTCCATGTCCGCGAAGTTATTCGTCGCGCGATTGACCTGGGATCTTCCTCGATCATTCTCGTTCACAATCACCCCAGCGGAGACCCCACCCCCAGTCGCGCCGATATTGCCCTCACGCGGGAGATAATCGACTCGGGAAAACGGTTAAACGTTACCGTACACGACCATGTGATTATCGGCGCGACCGGGCACAGCAGCATGCGTACGCTCGGACTAATCTGAAATTTATAAAATGGCGCGCCCGGAACGATTCGAACGTCCGACCCTCAGATTCGTAGTCTGATGCTCTATCCAGCTGAGCTACGGGCGCGCAAGAAGTGGTCAACTAGGCGCAAGCTGCGGATGGCGCAAGTCCGTTGCTGTATCGTCGGCAGATGGCTACGCCGGTTACCATGATCCCTCGCCAAGCCTCCGTAATTTTGTGCTTTTGCCTGGCGGCATGCGCAGCACCCGCAAATCCACCGTCACTGCTTCCGCGTGCGATCGAATCGCAAACCTTGGACATTCCGCCTGCAGCGCGAACGCCAGTAACGCCGGCTTTCGATGCGGCGCTTCAGGAAAAGTTGAGTGGGCTCGTTGCCGAAGCACGTGCGGGAGAGGCCGATTTTGCCAATTCAGAGCGTTCCGGCACGACCGCACTCACAATAGGCCGTGGCGCACCGTCGGGCAGCGAACCGTGGATTGGCGCGCAACTGGTGCGTTCGGCACTTCAAGTCGCTCGCCAGCGTTCCGCCGCTGCCCTCACGGAACTAGATGCGCTGGCGATTGAGCAGGCAAACCGGGCGTCACGCGATGCCAGTGTTGGCGGTTTGCCGCAAATTCAGTCTGCTCTTACGCAAGTCGAGGCAATCGTTGCGGCGCAGACGAACCGACTTGAGGCACTCAGTCGCTAATCGCTGCTTTGTGCGCTTTGGCGTTTGCCACGTAGTGGGCCACTCCCGCTACATTTCGTGCAATTTCTTCGGGCGTAAGATCGCGGACTTTCTTTGCTGGCCGACCCATCCATAATTCCCTCGCACGAATGATTTTGCCCGGCGTTAACATTGCCCCTGCTGCAAGCATGCCATCCGACTCGATCGTGCAGCCATCCATCACGATACTCCCTAGACCAACGAAAGCCCGGTCGTGCAACGCGCTGCCATGAAGCATGACCATATGGCCGATCAGAACATCGTCACCGATAATGGTCGGCAATCCTGCCAGATTGTCAGGACCAGGCGAATCGACGTGAATCACGGTGCCATCCTGAATATTCGTGCGCTTGCCGATCTTGATATGGTTCACGTCACCGCGAAGAACGCAATTGTACCATATGCTCGATTCCGACCCGATCTCGACATCGCCGATAATTTGCGTGCCTGGCGCAACGAACGCGTCGGGCGCAATGAAGGGCGTTTTTCCATTTAGGGAAACAATCGGCATCAATCTTTCCGCAGCGGCTTCAGCAGCGGCAATATACTTGCATGGTCGTCTGTCCAGCCTGCGAAACCGTCACTGCTTTTTAGCATGCGCCAAGGTTCCTGATTCGATGCCTTGCGAAGCCGATCGAGAACCGCAGGATTTTGCGCCAGTGCAACCCATGACGACGTGGCATAGCCGCGCCTCGATTCCGCCGATGTCGCTTTGTAATCGCGCAACATGCTGTGCCATCCATCGGCTTTCGCGGCTGTCAAAATGGGTTCCAGGTCGAGGAAACGATTGGAGATGTGCATCACCAGCAGCCCGTCTGGCGTCAATCGTCGTTGATAAAAGGACAGTGCTTCGCGCGTCAGCAAATGCATCGGCACTGCGTCAGACGAAAAAGCGTCGACCACCAGAACGTCGAGGCCGTTTGCAGGTTCGCCCGCGATCACGATACGCGCGTCACCGAGCAAGACCGGGACATCAGGCAAACAGCGGGATAGAAACGTGAATTTCGTCGTGTCGCGCGCGATTTTGGCAATGGCCGGATCGATTTCATAAAAGCGCCAGTCTTGGCCCGGGCGGGCGTAACAAGCGACGGTTCCCGCGCCAAGTCCGACGACGCCAACACGGGCATTTGCCCCATAGAGTGCCGGCAGATTTGCAAGCGCGAGACCGACCCCCGATCGCGGTGCATAATAAGTCAGCGGGTCACGCTCGAAACCCGGCTTCAGGCTTTGCAAACCATGCACTGTTGTCCCGTGGACCAGCGCCCGCGTTGAGCCGGGATTTGTAACAATCGAATAAATACCGAAAAAACTTCGGATCTGATTGTCGGTTGTCAGTGAATTGTTGATGGCCCGCCATGCCCCGAAGTTCAGCATCAACGCCGCGACGCATATCGTAAAAACTGCTCGGTTGCCGACAGCGAGCAAGCCAAGCGCAATGATGACCATGGCAGTCGGAACAAGGCCTTGCGGCGCATCTGAATTGATCGAAAGTACGGCGCACCCGAGTGCAATCGCGCTGATCAGTACAGCGATCCGCACTTGAGCGGCACTTTCCCAAATCTGGGTGCCGATAGAAAACAGCGGCTTAACGACAAGGACCGCCGCTGCGACCAATATCAGAACCGGGTGTTCATAGCCCCAGTCGAAGATTGTTGGCGCAACCAATGCACAAAAAAGCCCGCCGATGACACCGCCAGCAGACATCGCAAGATAAAAGCCCGTCAGCCGCGCTGGTTCGGGACGACGATCATACATTCGAGCGTGCAGCGTAACCGCAACCACAAACAGCAGAACGAGGCCGAGCACGGCAAACACGATCGGAAACTTGGCACTATTGGCAAATGCCGTTCCGCCCCCAGCAAGAATGATGATCGGCGATGCCGATGTAATTGCATCGGCAAGTTTGCGGTTTTCGGAAAAAGCGACCGAAAAACTGAGGAGATAAAGCCCTAGAGGCAAAACCCATAAAAGCGGCATCGCAACGATGTCGGTTGTCAGATGCGTACTCGTCGATAGCATCAGCCCCGATGGAATAGCAGCAAGCAACATCCAGTAGCCGACGTCACGCCATGACGGTGCCACGCCGGTCGCCAAGAGCTTTTCCTGTGTGCTGCTTTTTGGCAAAGCGAACGCGCAAACCGCGATCAGCAGGAACAGCAACCCGTAGCCAAAGGTCCAAAGCCAGCTTTGACCATTCAACGGCAGCAATGGTTCGACAATCAGGGGGTAGGCAATCAGGCCAGCAAAACTGCCGACGTTCGATGCTGCGTAAAGCGCATAGGGGTCTCCGCCACCCGATACCGCGAACCAGCGCTGCATGAGCGGTGCTTGCGCGGCGACCATGAAAAACAGGGGCCCGATCGAAGCGATGAACAGCCAGGGCACCCAGAGAAATGGGTTTGCAGTCGTGGTCGGCGTTGCGGTGATCAGCCCGATCGGGAGCATCGATGCCGCAGCGACGAACAAGCCGAGGTGGATCATAGCCTGCCGGCGTGGCGCAAACCGGCCGAGCCAATGCGCATAAGCATAACCACCAAGCAGAAGCGCCTGATAAACGAGCATGGCTGAGTTCCAGACTGTCGGCGCGCCGCCAAGTCGGGGCAGCGCCATGCGCGCGATCATCGGCTGGACTAGAAAAAGCAGGAACGATCCTGCGCAAATCGTAACGGTATACTGGAGGCGCAGCGCGCGGTTTTTCTGGACGTCATCCAAGACTTTGGTCCCCCGGTGGCTCGAAAGTCGCGCTATCGCGTCCGTATTGTGTTCGGGTTAACGCGCAAGCAACTTTGATGCATGAGCAGCATGATAGGTCAGCACGCCCGAGCAGCCGGCGCGGCGAAACGCCAGAAGCGTTTCGAGCACCAGTGCATCACGATCGCCCGCGCCAACTGCCGCTGCTGCTTCGATCATCGCATACTCACCTGAGACCTGATAAGCGAAAACAGGTACTTCAAAGCGTTCCTTAACGCGGCGAACGATATCCAGATACGGCAGGCCAGGCTTGACCATGACGCTGTCGGCACCTTCGTCGATGTCGAGCGCCACTTCGCGCAGTGCTTCTTCGGCATTCGCTGGGTCCATCTGATAGGTCTTTTTGTCGCCTTTCAGCAGCCCGCCCGAACCGACGGCATCGCGAAACGGACCGTAAAAGGCCGATGCATATTTGGCGGCATAGGCCATGATCTGAACGTTGTGATGCCCTCCATCTTCAAGCGCCACCCGGATTGCACCGATGCGCCCGTCCATCATATCGCTTGGCGCAATGATGTCAGCGCCCGCTGCCGCCTGGTTAAGCGCTTGAGCAACCAACACATCAGACGTGTGATCGTTTAGCACATAGCCGTTGTCGTCGACGAGGCCGTCGTGCCCGTGCGCCGTGTAGGGATCGAGTGCAACATCGGTAAGAATACCGACGGTTGGCACGGCGGCTTTCACGGCGCGGATCGCCTGACACATCAGATTGTCGGGGTTGAGCGCTTCTTCGCCGCGATCGGTCCGCAAGTCGCGCGGCGTGTTCGGGAACAAAGCAATACAGCCAATCCCTAGATCGCGTGCTTCCTTCGCTCGATCGACGATACCATCGACGGACCAGCGCGATACGCCGGGCAGGCTGGCAATCGGCTCTTCGACACCGTGCCCGCTGGTTACGAAAAGTGGCCAGATAAGGTGCTGCGGGGCCAGATGCGTTTCGCTTACCAGCGCACGGCTCCATGCAGCCGAGCGCGTGCGGCGGAGGCGAAGTGCAGGAAAATGAGACATGATCTCGTGAAACCTTTCTAAGTGGCCTGCTGAGAAAACTATCCCAGCCGAGCGAGCGCGGCCCGAAGACGCTCGGCTTCAGCTGACTTTTCGGCAAAGTCTG
>JANODH010000030.1:0-3508 GCA_031412595.1 Sphingomonas sp.
CCATTGCCCCCGCCGTCGGCGCAAGCTGGCAAACCGGCCCGCCATAGCGCCAATATCGATGCCACCAGCCACTGAAATTACCCGCACCGTTGCAGATGAACGTGTCGGCAGGCAGCCGATCGCGCATGGCCGCCACGCACATGCCGAGATCGAGTTTCGTATCGAACGGCTGCGGCGTCGACCACGCGAGCCACTCCTTATGCGCCTCGCGCCCGTCCTTGAACGGGATAACATCGTCGGTCCACAGTGCCGCCATTTCGGCGAACTCATGCGGATAAGCACAGATCGGCAAATCGGCGCGATAGACGCGGTTCAGTTCGGTCGGGTCGGGGTGGACGTGCACCAAAATCTGATCGGGATGATCGGGCGTTATCAGCGTGTAACCGTCAGTCGTTGCCTCGCCCAGTCGTGCGCCGACGCACAATATCACGTCCGAATTCCTGATGCGCTCGACCAGTTTCGGGTTCGGCCCATAACCAAGATTGCCTGCCCAAACGGGCGAGGCGTTGTCGATTGCGTCCTGCCGCCGGAACGCGCCTGCGACAGGAATGCCGAGGCGCCCTGCGAATATCGAGAAATAATGCGCACAGCCGATATCCCATCCGCCGCCACCGACAATCGCGATCGGCGCAACGGCATCTTTGAGGAGCGCAAAAACGGCTTCCATCGCCGCGCCGTCAGGGTCCTGTTCGGGCGGATTGAGGCGCGGGCGATCGCGCGCTTCGACGACGTCACACAGCATATCTTCGGGCAGGGCGAGCACCACTGGTCCGGGCCGCCCCGACATCGCCACCGCATATGCCCGCGCGACATATTCGGGAATGCGCCGGGCATCATCGATCCGGCTCGCCCATTTGCAAAGCGGTGAAAACATCGCCGTGAAATCGACTTCCTGAAACCCTTCGCGGTCGCGCATCCCGCGATCAACGTCACCGATGAACAGGATCATCGGCTGACTGTCCTGCATGGCGACATGCACACCGATCGACGCATTGGTCGCCCCCGGCCCGCGCGTGACAAAAGCGACGCCCGGCCGCTGCGTCATTGTCCCGTCGGCGCAAGCCATGAACGCGACGCCGCCTTCCTGCCGACAAACGACAGTCTGGATCGAAGGGGTGTCGTGAAGCGCATCGAGAACGGCAAGGAAGCTCTCGCCCGGCACTGTGAAGATGCGATCACAGCCTTGAAGGACAAGCTGATCGACCAGAATGCGCCCACCGGTGCGCGGTTTTGCCATCGTCGAAATCATGCCTGATGAATTGCCTTTACGACCATATAGCTGTCCAGCCCTTCGCTGCCGCCTTCGCTGCCGAAGCCTGATTCCTTTACGCCTCCGAATGGTGCATCGGCGACCGAGATCGCAAACGTATTGATGCCGACCATCCCGCTTTCGATTGCGTCGCCGAGCATGTTTGCGCAACGCCCGTTTTCGGTGAAGGCAAACGCGGCGAGACCGAAGGGCAAGCGGTTGGCCTTTTCGATGGCGTCGTCAAATGTATCGAACCGTGCGCTGACGGCGACGGGGCCGAACGGCTCGTTATTCATGATGTCCGCGCTGTCGGGCACGTCGGCAAGCAATGTCGGCTGAAAGAAAAACCCGTCATCGCCGCGTTCACCACCTGCCATCACGCGAGCACCCTTTGCGCGTGCATCTTCGACGAGCGCACCGATCGCCGAGGGGCGGCGGACATTAGCGAGCGGTCCCATCTTCGTATCGGCCTCCAGCCCGCTACCCGTTTTCACGGCTGCAGTGCGTTTGGCGAAGCCCTCGATAAAAGCATCGTAGATTGAAGATTGAACATAAAAACGCGTCGGCGAAACGCACACCTGCCCTGCGTTCCGGAATTTCTGCGGAACAACCATGTCGAGCGTTTTTTCGAGATCGCAATCATCGAAAATCAGCACCGGGGCATGACCGCCGAGTTCCATCGTCACGCGCTTCACGCCGTCCGCTGCAAGCTTCATCAGATGCTTGCCAACGGGCACCGATCCCGTGAAGCTGACTTTGCGGATCACCGGCGACGCAATCAAGTGGCGGCTCACGGTATCGGGCACGCCGAAAACCAGTTGGCAGACGCCAGCGGGCAGCCCCGCATCGATCAGACACTGCATCAGCGCCATCGTGCAGGCGGGTGTTTCTTCGGGTGGCTTAGCGATAACCGAGCATCCGGCGGCAAGTGACGGCGCAAGTTTTTTCGCCATCAGGTAAACCGGGAAATTCCACGGGCTGAGTGCCGCGACCGGTCCGACCGGCTGCTTGATGACGATCGACCGCTGCCCCGCCGGACGCACGAGCACTTTGCCATAAGCGCGCTTGGCTTCCTCGGCATACCAGTCGAACATCGATGCACTGCCGATCACTTCGCCGCGTGCTTCGATCAGCGGTTTTCCCTGTTCGGTCGTCAGCATCCGCGCGATTTCGTCCGCGCGTTCGCGGATCAGCGCGGCCGCCTTGCGCAGAACGCCACTGCGTGTGTCGACATCGGTCGCACGCCAGAGCTTGAACCCCTTGTCGGCTGCATCGAGCGCTTCGTCCAGATCGGCAGCGCTGGCGAGCGGCACCTCGGCAATCGCGTCGCCCGTTGCAGGATTCACGACAGCCTGCGCATCGCGACCTTCGCCAACGCGCCAGCTGCCGTTGACGAAAAAAGCAAGGTCGGGCGCGTAAGCATCAGGCATGTCGAAGTCTTTCTTGGTTCGTTGCGACGCCTTTAGCGTGATCGGTTCGGGATTGCGACAGTACGGTTAGCACCGTATGCCGCGCCGCAGCAGGAGACGCGCGTTTCATGAACAAGATTTATTCCGATGCCCCCGCTGCTCTTGCCGGACTGCTGCGCGATGGCATAACGATCTGTTGTGGCGGGTTCGGCCTTTCGGGCATGCCCGAGCGCCTGATCGATGCTATCGAAGCGTCGGGGGTGAAAGAGCTCACCATCGCCAGCAACAATGCCGGGATCGACGGCGTGGGCCTCGGCAAGCTACTTCGCAGCCGCCAAGTCAAGAAAATGATCTCGTCCTATGTCGGCGAAAACAAGGAATTCGAGCGGCAGTATCTCGCCGGTGAACTCGAAGTCGAATTCAGCCCGCAAGGAACGCTCGCCGAACGGTGCCGCGCTGGCGGCGCAGGCATACCGGGATTTTACACCAAGACCGGTGTCGGCACGCTTGTCGCCGACGGCAAGGAAGTGAAATCGTTCGATGGCGAAGATTATATCCTCGAACGCGGGATTGTCGCCGATCTCAGCATCATCAAAGGCTGGAAGGCCGATAGCTCGGGCAATCTGATCTTCCGCAAGACGGCGCGCAATTTCAATCAACCGATGGCGACGGCAAGTCATATGACTGTTGCCGAAGTCGAGGAAATCGTGCCTGTGGGTTCGCTCGACCCCGACAGCATTCACGTGCCCGGCATTTACATCAAACGCCTGATCTGCGGTGCACCGTATGACAAGCGGATCGAGTTTCGAACAGTGCGCGAAAGGGAAGCGGTATGAAGTCTCGCTGGATA
>JANODH010000031.1:0-13538 GCA_031412595.1 Sphingomonas sp.
CAGGGCCCTTTCTGTTTCTGCCGATTATCGGGCCGACGACAGCGCGCGATCTGGTGGGGTATTTCCTCGATCGATTGCTGTTGCCGACTCTGGTCGGCAAGCCTTTCACGCAGCTCGCTTATAATCTGCCGACCGGCGTCCTGACGGCGATAACGCGGCGCAACGAGAACAAGCAAAGCATCGAAAAACTGCGGGAGGGGGCGACGAACCCCTACACCACGCTGCGCGAAGATTATCTCAAAGCGCGTCAGAATGACATTGACGAGCTGCGCGGTCGGCTGACTTTGCCCAAGACACCACCGAGGCCTTCGAGCATCAGCGACCGCTGAGCACTTGCTTATCGGCTGATGCACGGCTATCGGCGCCGTCGGTCAACTGGAATAAGTTGAGATCCGCGGGAGGCTCTTTCGGGCCGTCAGTACCGCTAAACCTGAGAAAGGGTGATTAAGTGGCTAAAAAGATTACCGGTTACATAAAATTGCAGGTGCCCGCGGGCGCTGCCAATCCTTCACCGCCAATCGGTCCGGCCCTCGGCCAGCGCGGCGTTAACATCATGGAATTCTGCAAGGCGTTCAACGCGGCGACAAGCGAGATCGAAAAGAACATGCCGATCCCGACGGTTATCACCGTGTTTGCGGATCGCAGCTTTTCGTTTGTCACAAAGTCCGCGCCCGCCAGCTTCTTGATCAAGAAAGCTGCAAATCTCAAATCGGGCTCGAAAGAACCGGGCAAAGTCACCGCTGGCAAGATCGCGAGGTCGAAGCTGACCGAGATCGCCGAACTGAAAATGAAAGATCTTAACGCCAACGACATCGATGCCGCCACGCGCATTATCGAAGGCAGTGCCCGTGCAATGGGCCTCGAAGTGGTGGAGGGCTAAATCATGGCAAAACTGACAAAGCGCGCAAAGGTCCACGCACTCGTTGACCGCGAAAAGCTTCACGGCATCGACGAAGCGATTGCGATCGCCAAGGCTAATGCAACATCGAAGTTCGATGAGAGCATCGAAGTTGCGCTCGCACTGGGCGTCGATCCGCGTCATGCCGATCAGATGGTCCGTGGCGTCGTGACGCTGCCGAAAGGCACCGGCAAAACAGTCCGCGTCGGCGTATTTGCCAAAGGCGCAAAGGCTGATGAAGCCCGCGAAGCAGGTGCCGATGTCGTCGGAGCCGAGGACCTTTTGGATATCGTTCAGGGCGGCAAGGTCGATTTCGATCGATGCATTGCCACGCCCGACATGATGGGTCTCGTCGGTCGCCTGGGTAAAATCCTGGGGCCAAAGGGCATGATGCCCAATCCCAAGCTTGGCACCGTGACGATGAATGTCGGCGAAGCTGTCAAAGCAGCCAAAGGCGGTCAGGTCGAGTATCGCGTCGAAAAAGCGGGGATCATCCATTCCGGCATTGGCAAGGCATCGTTCCCTGCCGAAGACTTGCGCGCCAATTTCGATGCGCTTGTCGATGCGGTATCGAAAGCCAAGCCATCGGGCGCGAAGGGAAAATATCTTCGCAAGATCGCGATGAGCTCGAGCATGGGCCCTGGCATCAAGATCGACGTCGCCGAAATCGGCGCTTAAGTCGGTTTTCTGACAATGGAAAAGGCCGGGGCGTTGCTCCGGCCTTTTTCGTTTTGGGAAATGAAGATGGCTTACATTGGCAAAGCCAATGTCTCGTCAGCCGCTTCACGCTGGCCGGCCGTTCGGCACTATCAAATTGCTTCGCAATTTCTATTTGCCTTGGGCATGGCAGGAGTGAGGGGACTCGAACCCATGACCCTCGGTTTTGGAGACCGATGCTCTACCAACTGAGCTACACTCCTGTATGCGCAGGCCTCGCTCCTATCTCAACATCAATGATGCTTCAAGCCACCGCGCGGTCGCTGTCGAACAGCAAGCGTGCTTCGCCAGCGGGCATGGGGCGACCGAACAGATACCCCTGAACTTTGCGGCAGCCGAGGCGCTTGATCGCCAGAAGCTCGACGTCGGTTTCGACTCCTTCCGCCGTCGTGCTCATATTCAGACTGCCCGCCATTGCCACGACAGCACGGACGATGGCCACGGATTCGGGAATATTCTTTGCGGCGCCCTGCACGAACTGACGGTCTATCTTGATCGTGTTGAATTTGCATTTCGACAAATAGCCGAGTGACGAATAACCTGTGCCAAAGTCATCGAGTGCGAGCCGGACGCCCAGCGCAAGCAACTGATCAAGCACCGCAACCGCGCCTGTGCCTTCACGCATAAAAACACTTTCCGTGACTTCGAGTTCAAGTCGATGCGGCGAAAGGCCGCTGTGCGACAGCGCGGAGATCACAGAGGAAACGAAGTTGGCATCGGTCAGCTGTTCGGCCGATACGTTAACGGCAACACGCACGGTATCGGGCCAGCGCTTTGCTTCGGCGCAAGCAGTCCGCAACACCCACTCGCCGATTGGCCCGATCAACCGCGCATCCTCGGCCACGGGCACGAACCGCGCAGGACTGACATTACCCAATTCCGGATGGTTCCAGCGCAAAAGGGCTTCGAAGCCTTCAATCATCCCGCTGTCGACGCTGACGACGGGCTGGTAATGGACAAGAAACTGATTGTTCTCGAGTGCTTTGCGCAGCGCGATTTCGAGAACGCGCCGTTCTTCGGCTTCCTGGTGGAGTTGCGGCTCGTAGGCATTGTGCGCGCCGCCGCCTTGATCCTTCGATCGGTAAAGCGCGAGGTCCGCAGACCGGATCAACATTTCGACCGAGCGGCCATCGCGCGGACCGACGGCCGTGCCGACCGAAGCGCCAATATAAAGCGTATGCTGATCGACTTCGTAGGGCTTGGATAAAACTTCGATGATGCCCTTTGCGAGCCGCTCGAGCTTGTTATGATCGCTTGCGTCGAAGACGACGACGCCGAATTCATCGCCACCGAGCCGGCCACAGATGTTGCGCCCTTCCATCATCGATTTCAGCCGATCGGCCACGCGCGTCAGTAATCGATCGCCGACTGGATGGCCAAGTGTATCGTTGACTGCCTTGAAGCGATCGAGATCGATCATCATGAAAGCACATTTGCCGCGCCAGCGGTCGGCCTCCGCCATTGCCTCACCAAGAGCTTCGGTCACCTGCAACCGGTTCGGCAGACCCGTCAGCGTATCGAAACGCGCCATGTGATTGATTTTATCGGCACTGCGTCGTTGCGCCGTAACGTCCGAACCGACGCCGCGGAAACCGAGGAACGAACCCCTGTCGTCGTAGCGTGGGGATGCGGATAGTTCCCACCAATGCACTTCGCCCTGGATGGTAACGGGGAGGATGAGATCCGAAAAACTCTCTCGCTTCTTTAGTTTTTCGGCAAGCTCCCGCAAGCCTGCCGAAAAGTTGCCAGCTTCCCATGCGTCGCCCGCAAGGATTTGCAACAGTGGCTTGGTTTCCAACGTTTCGGTATCGACGCCAAGCGCAAAGGCGAAGCGTGAGCTGACATGCGTGAGACATTTCGAGGCATCGGTTTGCCACATCCAGTCGCCGCCTGAGTCGTCAAACTCACGCAGCAGCAGGCTGACGACTTCGGTCTTTTCAGCGAGCGCCAGATTGGCAGCTTCATGAATTACGAACGTCCGCCCTGCAAACAGGCAACAGGTCGTTAGCCCGAAGGTAAAACCCGCGCCGGTGACGGTTACCCATGGCAAATTCAGTTGCCATGCCATGGTCGAAACTGAAGCCCCAAGGATGATCAGAAAAAAGGCGCTGGCCGCTGGCGCCGCAGACATGCCGAATGCCGCCGCAGCCATCATGGTCGTGATAGCCGCCCAGACGAGCATCAGTTCGCCAGGGCCGCAATATTTTCCAAACAGCAGTGGCAACGCGCCCCAGCCGATCCCGATTGCTGTCGACCAGAGCGTTTCCCGATGCAGCTCGCGCAGTGTTGCCGTTTGATATTGCCATCTCCGGTGCCGAAGCTTGTTGAAGGCCGACAGAAGCGCAAGTCCCCCCAGGCCGAGCGTCCACGCAAGCAGCAGAAGCATCGGCGCCTTGTCCCGCAGAACCGCGAAGATGCAGGCGAGAACGGTCAAATTGGTAGCAAGCCGCACCGGAGCAAGCTTTTGTATCACGTTGATCTGTTCGGCGCGTACGCGCCCCCAATCGGCGTCCTTGGGTTCGATAAGACCGAGCACGGTACGCCAATCAGGCACCGTGGACGCAGGGGCGGAGGCGGTGGACGACTTTGACACGCCTCAGCTACTAACGGCGATAAGTTAGCGTATCGTAATCAAACCGTTATTTTTGTTTCGTCAGGCGGCAAGTGCATAAGGCTGAATTTCACCGGAAAGATACTGGTTGCGTGCCTTCGCCCGGCTTAGCTTTCCCGAACTGGTGCGCGGCAATGTGCGCGGAGGCACGAGTTCGACGACGCAGTTCATGCCCGTGATGGAGCGAACCTTGTCGCGGATCGTATCGCGCAATTTGGTCCGTTCGCCTTCGTCGGTCGTCCGGCATTGAACAAGCACGGCTGGCGTTTCTTCGCCGCCAGGAGTCGTGACCGCAAATGCAGCGATATCGCCCGACTTGAAGCCGGGCAGCTGCTCGACTGCCCATTCGATATCCTGCGGCCAATGGTTTTTGCCGTTGATGATGATCATGTCTTTCGCGCGGCCGACGATGTAGATGTAACCATCTGATAAATAACCCATATCGCCCGTATCAAGCCAGCCGTCTTTCATGCAGGCCGCAGTCGAAACATCGTCACGAAAATAGCCGTCCATGATGGACGGACCTGAGGCCCATACTTTTCCGATCGCGCGTTCAGGCAGGGTCGAACCGTCTTCCTCGCGGATTTCGACAGCCATGTCTTTCACTGGCTTGCCGCAGTTTACGATCGCGCGAAACCGTTGCGGACGACCCGCTTCAGTGGCGCCGCCCGACAATTCGCTTTCCTCGACCAACTCAACGACGATGCCTTCGCCCGGCGGCATGATCGACACAGCGAGCGTTGCTTCCGCAAGGCCGTAACTCGGCAGAAAAGCCGAAGCCTTGAAACCTGCCTCGCTAAAGGCGTCGACAAATGCCTGCATCACATCTGGACGAATCATGTCGGCACCATTGCCTGCGACCCGCCAGCGAGACAGGTCGAAACGGTCGGCTGGATGGCTCTGGCTTGATATCCGTCGCGAGCA
Source organism: Sphingomonas sp. (assembly GCA_031412595.1). Taxonomy (GTDB): domain Bacteria; phylum Pseudomonadota; class Alphaproteobacteria; order Sphingomonadales; family Sphingomonadaceae; genus Sphingomonas_O. The sequence continues at coordinate 5,151 of JANODH010000031.1, forward strand.
GATGTCGTAGCCGAATGTCGGCGAATAGCTGAGTGTCGTGCCGGCATTGCGGCTGATAAGATCGAGCCACGCGAGAGGACGCCGCGCAAAATCCTCCGTCTTCAGATAATCGGTCGATACTTGATTTGCGACTGGCGACAAAAGGCAGCCGACCAATCCCATGTCATGATACCAAGGGAGCCAAGACACGCAGCGGTCTTCGGGCTGTAAATTCATCCCATGCGAATGCGCCGACAGATTGTTGAGCAAGGCCCGGTGCGTAACGGCAACACCATGGGGAAAGCGTGTCGATCCGCTCGAATATTGCAGATAGGCAATGTCCTCGGCACGCGCAGCCGGAAGCTCGGACGGCGGCGCTTCCCGTTCCGCAAAACTCTCCCAATCGATCCCAAGAGTCCCGGCCTGCTTCGCGGCATCGTTCGCCATTGGTTGCAATTCAGCCGGATAAAGTAACAGCACGGGATCTGCACTTTTCATTTGCACTGCCAGCTGGTCAACATAGCTATCGCGTCCGCCGAATGATGTCGGCAACGGCAGCGGGACGGGCCACGCGCCGGCATAAATACATCCGAAGAACAATGCTGCAAAATCGGGCCCGGTCTCTGCGATGAGGGCAACGCGATCCTGCGGTTTTATGCCATGGGCAATCATTCGACAGGCCACCGCCAAGGCGTCGTCGCGCATTTCTGCATATGGATAAGCCCGCGCGAGGTTGCCGCGCGCATCATGAAAATTCAGCCCGCGTTTGCCCTGTGCGGCATAATCAAGCGCCGCGCCGAGCGTTTCAAAATCCGAAAAGCGGCGTAGCAAGCCATCGGATGTGGCCGTCGGCATGAGGGATGCCGGTGTTCGGTCAGTCACTTGCTGCAAAATGAGCGCTCCAGTTGCTACCCGCTTCAGGCCATCTCGTTACGGACGGTTATCGTTCCACAATCCCGTGAGACTGTGGCACAATCGTGGCGCATGTCTTCTAACCGTCATACCAAAATACGCAAACCGCTAGATTCGGATGCATTGGGGCGTCTCGCAATCCATTACGTCAGCCGCTACGCAACTACATGCGCCAAGCTGAACAGCTATTTACGACGCAAGGTTCAGGAACGCGGGTGGTCAGAGGATGCCGCGGCGGACTTCGACGCAATCGTCGCTCGTTGCGCAGCGCTCGGGTATGTCGATGATCGCGCCTTTGCGGAAACTCGCGCTGCGTCTCTCGGACGAAGAGGATATGGCGCGCGTCGAATTGGAGCGACGTTGCAAGGCGCGGGCATTGCACGTGAAACGATCACGGAAGTCATGCCCGACGATGCAGCAGCTTTTGCCGCGGCCGAAGCCTATGCACAGCGCAAGCGGATAGGTGCTTTTGGTGCCGCAACTTCAGATCCGACCCAACTTAAACGCCAATTCGCTGCCATGCTCCGTGCCGGACATAGCTTCGAGCTTGCAAAGCGCTTTGTCAGTGCGGTATCTTCGTCCCTCGAGAGCGAGGATTACTAAAGCTTCGCCGCGTCGCAAAAAAATGATATGCGCGCTGCGGGGGTGGTGACATGAATTCGCTTGGGAATGATCCGGCCTCTGGGGCCGTGATCGAACAACACAATTCCGGTCTAGCGGGGCAGGGTGCTGTCTCTGAGCGGTTTAGTGGAATGGTGAAGTGGTTCGATGCGACACGGGGCTTTGGCTTTGTCGCAACCGAGGGCGGCGACATTCTCGTGCACTTTTCGCTTCTGCGCGATCATGGCCGTCGCGTGCTTCCAGAAGGTGCAACCGTGGAATGTGACGCCGTTCGGGGGCCGCGAGGGTTGCAGGCCACTGCCATTGTTTCAATCGACGCATCGACGGCGATCGGTCCCGATCCCGAGCCATATGAGCGCGATCGCCCTCCGCGTGAGGCGCGTATCTCGCTCGATCGTGCAGGGCCAGTCGAGCTTGTCCGCGTGAAATGGTTCAATCGCCTGAAAGGCTATGGCTTTGTTGTCCGTGATGGCGGCGGCGATGACATATTTTTGCACATGGAAACGCTGCGCCGCGCCGGAATTCTCGAAGTACTCCCCGATCAAGGCTTGCATGTTCGGATCACACCGGGCGACAAGGGTGCACAGGTCGCCGAGGTGGAATCGCATTGATCAAATCCGGATTGCTGGCGACTATTGCTTTGGCGAGCGCCGGTCTCGTCGGCTGTCGGGCCGGGAGCGCGGATGTTACATCGGCGTCCCGCACGGTGCCTGTCGAGATCAGAGCGGCTGGAAAAGTTCACCGTTTCAATATCGAAGTCGCGCGGACTCCGGCGGAACAAGCGCGTGGCTTAATGTTTCGCACCGAAATCGCGCCAGACGGTGGCATGATTTTCCCGATGAATCCGCCGCGCGCTGCCAGCTTCTGGATGAAGAACTGCCCGATTCCGCAAGACTGGTTTTTTATCCGTACAGACGGCAGCATCGCAAAACTGGTGGAGAACACAGTGCCTTACTCGCTCGAGCCAGTCGGCGTCGACGAACCGGTTGCTGCTGTTCTTGAGATCGCCGGTGGGCGGGCCGGGGAACTTGGCATTACGGCCGATGCGAAAGTCACGTGGCCGCGATAGGAATTGCGCAAGCAGCGCCGCGCGCCTAATCGTCCGCAATGAGCATTCTCGGTCAAATCTTCACTTGGTGGAACGGCGCAACGATCGGTACGCATCTCGGGCTGCGGTCGGCCAAGCGCATGGGCGAGGACGGCATCGGCAATGTCTATTATGAAGGCAAACCGTTGCCCGACGGACGTTTGCGCCGCTTCGTGATTTACAAAGGTGCCAATGACGCAAGTCTGGTCCCGCCCGAATGGTATGGGTGGCTGCATCATCAAGTAGACGGTCTCCCAGATGCAAGCCTGCCGCCTGCCCGTCGCTGGGAAAAGGAGGCGCGCGGCAATCTGACCGGAACCGTGGGAGCCTATCGTCCAGCCGGATCGTTAGAAGCAGGCGGTCGACGCGCAGCCGCTACCGGCGATTATGAGGCATGGAGCCCCGACAGCGCATGACCAAGGCATGGTGGATCGGCGGCACGGCTGCGTTGTTCGGTCTGGCGGCAGCAGCACCTGCGATTCAAGGTGCGCTGGTCGGGCGTCCGGGCGATGCGCCAATTGCGGCACCCCAAGAACGCGATGCGCCGAAGCGGGCAGCGCCAAGCAGTAAAAAGATCACTCCAATGGCGGAGCGCGTCGCCACACTTGGTATTCTAAACAAGCGCAATGGGTTGTCACGCGACCTGAAGATGAAGCCGGGCGATGCGGTCCGGATCGGCGATGCCGTTATCCGGCTGAAAGCTTGCGAAACGACCGAGCCGTGGGAGCGCGAACAGCTGACCGGCGGCTTCGTCCAGCTCATCGTACGCGGTGCCGACACAAAATGGCGGAAGGTATTTTCGGGTTGGCTGTACAAGGAAACGCCATCGCTCAATGTCGTCGAGCATCCGATCTATGACGTCTGGGTTAAAGCTTGCGCAATGGCCCATCCAGACATCGGGCCTGACACTGTTGTCATAACGGGGGGCGACGTCGAGGAGCCAAGCCGCCCGAAAGCGAGAAAATCGCCATCGCCCGCTGCAGCATCAACTGACGAAAGCGCTGCGCCGAGCAACGCCATGTAGTCTTTGCGTTTGATTTCGACCGCACCGAGCGATGCAAGGTGTGGCGTCATGAACTGACAATCGAGCAAGGTAAAACCGCCAACACGCAAACGTGCCACCAGATGCGCGAGCGCAATTTTCGATGCGTCAGTGGCGCGGCTCACCATCGATTCCCCGAAAAAGGCGCGGCCGAGTGCGATCCCGTAAAGCCCGCCGACGAGTTCACCATCGCGCCACGTTTCGATCGAATGAGCTCGGCCCGCGCCGTGGAGCATTGCGACGGCGTTTTCGATCTGTGTGTTGATCCACGTTGAGGGGCGGTCGTCGGCTGACTCAGCGCACAAGGCGACGACAGCGTTAAAGGCCTTATTTGCTGTGGTTTCAAATTTGTCAGCGAGCAGCGTCTTGCGAAGCGACTTCGATAAATGAAAGCCATTGAGCGGGAGGATCGCCCGCGTTTTCGGCTCTACCCAGTAAACCGATTTTGCGTCGCGCGAATCCGCCATCGGAAAAACGCCGACGGCATAGGCGCGCAGGAGAAGATCCGGATCGAGGCTCGCGGTTGCCAAGTTTGATTACCGCGAACTGAGACGGGTCAATTTGCGCTCCACGCCCGTCCAGAGCGCTGAGAACGCATCCGCTGCAGGCGTTTTTGGCGCGAACGCGCCAACCGGCTGGCGATGAACCGTCATCTGTTCGATGGCACTTGCCATTGGGATAACAGGCCAGCTTGGATCGGCATCGAGCGCAGTTTTGTGAAGCAGTCGCCGCCGGTCGACCATCGAGAAGACGGGCAGGATCGGTGCGTGCCCGCCATGTTCGCGATCGAGATAGGCAACGACATCATCCAGCGCTCGACGTGAGAGCGGGGAGGGAATGACCGGGACAAGAATGAGATCAGCCGCGCGCATTGCCTGTTCGCTCGTTTCGGTCAGGCCGGGTGGGCAATCGAGGATAATCCGGTCATAGGTTTTCCCGAGCGTTTCAATGAGCTTTGCAAGGCGTCGGCGTTTGCCCAGGGTAAAGAACAATTGATCAAGGCCGCGCAAGCTTGTGTCGGCGGCAAGTAGGTCGAGCCTGTCTATCGAAGTCGTACTGATGAGCTTTTGCGGCACGACGTCGCGCGTGAATACCGCATGAGCGGATTCCTTCTTCGACTTTCCGTCGCTGACGAGAAAACTTGATGCCGCTTGCGGGTCCAGATCCCAAAGTAGCGTTTGGCGGGAAGATTGTGTCGCAGCACTCCACGCGAGGTTTACCGCCAGCGTTGTTTTGCCGACACCGCCTTTCAAACTGTAAACTGCGATCGTGGCCATGCGTACGAAGCTATCGTTGAAGCTGTAAGGAAGCGAGCCACTTTGAAAGATCGGCACTGCTTTTTGCGGGAATTTCTTCCATCATCAGATGACCGACATTGGGATAAATGATCGTCGCCGCGTCGGGGATTTGTCGTTTGAACCAGCTGGCCGACGAAACGGGGATCAGCTCATCTTCGGCTCCCCACATGATCAGTGTCGGCACCGGGATTTTCAGAGGTCCACCAAGCGCCGGATCGCGCGGCGTCGTAAAGCGATCGAGCGTTGCTTCCCGATTGCCTGGATAGCGCAGAAGCTCCCAATATCGATCGACGTTCTCAGTAGTCACGACATCGGCATTGGCGACCGATTTGCGCAAGCCCTCCTCGATCATCGAGCGCGGTGTGATGTGTCGCATGACGTCGCGGAGCACCGGCGTTCGGGCGATGCGGAAACCGATCGGCAAGTCTTGTGCCTCGGGTTCGGGCTGACCGCTGGCATCGACCAGAACGAGGCCTGAGAGCTTTTCGGGATGTTGATGCGCGTAGGTCCACGCGACGTTGCCACCCATGGAATTGCCGACAATCACGAAGCGCCTGATGCCTAGCTTGGCAGCGACACGATCGACGATCTTTGCGTACGCAACGTGCGAATAGCCGGCAGCGGCATTTGCACCCGTTAGCCCGTGGCCCGGAAAATCGAACCGGACGACGCGATAGGACGTCTTCAGGTCGTTCGCCCACGCGTCCCAAGTCTGGAGGAACGAATTCGACCCATGCAGCAATATCAGCGCTGGGGCATCTCGTGGGCCTTCGTCACGAAGGTGAATCCGCAAGCCCTCGCCGAGGTCAACGACTTGCGATGTCGCGCCGCCATATTTGGTGCGCATCGCGGTGGCGTCGGTGTCAGGTGTCCAGAACGCGACGATCGCTCCGAAGATCAGGACAAGCCCGCCGATCAAGATCCATTTGATGGCGCGTTTCATTCAGGGGTGCCCGTGTAAGCTGTATGTCGTCGGTGCCCTGTTAGCCCTGACTTCGTGAGGCGGATAGACGGTAAGCCTTAAAGAATCTCGCGCACGATATCCTGCGGGCGGCAGAGCCGGACACCTTTTTCGGTTTCCACCAGCGGTCGGTTGATCAAAATAGGGTTCGCGACCATCGCATCGAGGATCGCATCATCGCTGACGGCCGGATCGGTGAGGCCGAGGTCTTCGGCGGGCGATCCCATTATTCGCATGCCATCGCGCGGGGTTATCCCGGCCGCGGCATAAAGTGCAGCGAGTCGCTCGCGGGCGGGCGGATCTTTGAGATACGCGATAACCGTTAGCTCGATCTGCGGCGTTTCCTCGAGGATGGCCAGCGTTTTGCGCGAGGTGCCGCAGGCAGGATTGTGATATATTGTGGCTTTCATGTTTGTTTATCCGATATCAACCAGCCGCTGACGAAATGGCCTGATACGCCACCGATAATCTGGGCAATCACGAAACCGGGAACATCCATCAGTCGAATACCGGCAAAGCTATCGGTCAAACCGCGAGCGACGGTAACGGCCGGATTGGCAAAGCTCGTTGATGATGTGAACCAATAGCCGGCGACGATCCACGCGGCCACCAAGGCCGGCAGTGCATCCGGCCGATACCGCGCACCGAGGCGGATCGTCATCAGCAAGCCAAAAGTTGCAACGATTTCGCCAATCCAGATTGGCAGCCCCGATCGCGGCTTTACGCCAAAGTCGACAAGCGGATATTCGAACATCGCGTGGGCAAGCATCGCTCCAGCGACAGCCGCGCCGATCTGTACGATGATGACGATCCAGCGCGGACCGCTTTCGGCATGCAGCAATGTGACCAGCGGATTGAAATGCGCACCCGATATTGGTCTCAACAGGTTGATCAATACATAGAGGACAGCCGCGGTAGCTGCAGTGTTTCCGAGCAAAGCGACAGCGTCGTTTCCATTAGCCAGCCGAGACGCCATAATCCCCGAACCGATGACGGTCGCAACGAGCAGTGTCGTCCCGATCGCTTCGGCCGCCGCGACGCGGATCATTGAGACACTGCTGCGCAATTGAATGCAGAAGTACTTGAAGTCATCACACTGGTGACATCGGCGGCGCAACAGTTTTCAACGAGATAGCCAATGAGCGCGTTCATCGCGGTAAAGTCGGCAGAATAGATGAGCGAACGACTTCTACGCACGCGGATGATCAGGCCGCTGTGTTCAAGCTGCGCCAGATGAAACGATAGCGATGACGCGGGAATACCGAGATGGTCCGCAATAGCGCCAGCCGCCGCCCCTGACATTCCTCGCTGAACCAAATAGCGAAACGCCTCGAGGCGGTGCTCCTGTGCAAGAGCAGCAAGAGCCTTGATTATCATCTCTGATTTCATAATTCTACAATTATCGAAACGACGGCTGCGGTCAAGCGCTGTGCTCGATTGAATATTGCATGTAGACAGTATCGAGCAGACGACCGAACTTCTCGCCGACGCGTTGCATTCGACCGGCGTGGCGGAAGCCGCATTTGGCGTGGAGAGCAACCGACGCAGGCTCCCCGCCGCCGATCACGGCAATTATCTCGCGAAAGCCGGCTTTCCCGGCACACTCGATCAGCGTCGTCATCAGGCTAGTGCCAACGCCATTCCCAACGGCGTCGTGGCGTACGTATATGCTGTTCTCGCATGTTCGCGCGTAGGCAGCGCGGTCGCGGAATTGCGCTACATAAGCGTAGCCGAGGACTTCGCTGCCACGTGTGACGACCAAAAAGGGCCAGTCTCGCGCGCTGATTTCACTGATCTTGGCCGACCAAAACGCAGCAGTTGGCGGCTCGACTTCGAAACTGGCTGTGCCGTGCAAAACGTGATGCGCATAAATATCGGCGACGTCAGGGGCATCGTCCGCCGTTGCCCCGCGGATTGTTATGCTTCGCGCGCCAGCCATTCTTCGAGCCACTTGATCGTATAGTCGCCGTCCTGAATATCAGCTTCGTTAAGCAACGCCTGATGCAACGGAATCGTCGTTTTGACGCCGGTTATTACCGTTTCTTCAAGCGCACGGCGCAAACGCATCATCGCGGCTTCGCGCGTTTTGCCGTAAACGATCAGCTTGCCGATCATGCTGTCGTAATAGGGCGGGATCCGATAATTGGCGTAAAGCCCGCTGTCGAAGCGAACATGCATGCCGCCGGGCGCATGAAAATTCGTAATGAGCCCGGGCGAAGGTGCGAACGTCTTCGGGTCTTCGGCATTGATCCGGCATTCGATTGCATGGCCGACGAATTCGATTTCGTCTTGCGTGACCGAAAGTGGCTTGCCTTCAGCCACGCGGATCTGTTCGCGCACCAGATCAATCCCCGTGATCATTTCGGTCACCGGATGCTCGACCTGAAGCCGGGTATTCATTTCGATGAAGTAGAATTCTCCATTTTCCCAGAGAAATTCGATCGTCCCTGCGCCGCGGTAGCTCATGTCGGCCATGGCTTTGGCAACG
>JANODH010000032.1:0-5637 GCA_031412595.1 Sphingomonas sp.
GCCGCGAGCTGCCATCGCATCTACGGCGGCCATCATCGATTCGCGTTCGGCCGGAGCCAGGCGGCACAATCCGGCAATTGCTTCGGGCGCGCCCTTGGCTGCTACGATGAAAGCGCCGTCGTCTCGCCAGACGTTTGTAACTGCCAGCAGATCGTGCCGCAGTCCGTAACTGTGCGCCAAGGTTGCGCCCGACGAACGGTGCGGCTTGCCCGCTGCATGAATCGCGACTTCCATCGGATCGACCGGCTCGGCAGCGCTGGCGAGTATGCTCGTTTCGACCACATCTGCATCGGTCACCGTGCCTGACGCGACCCAGCATTCGGCAAAAGCCATGCGGTTTTCAGTCAGCGTGCCGGTCTTGTCGGTGCACAGAACTGTCGCCGAGCCAAGGGTTTCAATGGCCGCGGCACGCCGGGTCAGCACGCGGGCTTGCCCGATCCGCCATGCACCCATGGCGAGAAAGATCGTAAGCACAACCGGAAACTCTTCAGGAAGCAGTGACATGCCGATCGCAATCCCCGCTAGCACTGCGTCGATCCAACCACCACGAAACAACCCGAAAAGCAGCACGACGAGACCTGCAACTAAGGCTCCGCCGATAGCGCACATCCGTACGATCCGCGTGGTTTCAGTGCGCAAACGCGGTGCTTCGCTTTCAAGTGCGGCGAGCGACTGCCCGATCCGGCCGATCTCGCTCGACCTGCCGGTCGCAATGACCAGCGCCATGCCGCTTCCGCGGGCAACCAGCGATCCCGAATAGACAAAAGGTTGATTGTCGCCGCCGGGTCGATGAACCTCTGACGCTGCGTCTGCTGAGCCGATGATTTTGCCGACTGGAACCGATTCGCCTGTCAGCAATGACTCATCGGCTTGCAGGTCGCTTGATTCAGTCAGGACGGCGTCTGCCGCAACACGGTCGCCTTGCTCAATGACCAGCACGTCGCCGCGCACGACCTCGCGCCCAGCAACCCGCACGCGCGCGCCGTCGCGGATGACAAGCGCACGTGGGGCTGAAAGGTCACGCAGCGCTTCGAGGACATGTTCTGTTCGCGCTTCCTGAATAACGGTCACCGCAACCGAGAATGTTGCAAACCCGAGCAGGATCAGTGCCTCGGCCAGGTCGCCCAGCAGCAGATAGGCGATGCCACCAACCAGCAGCAGCACAAGCATCGGTTCGCGCAATACTTCGCCAAAAATCCTTACGGCAGAGCGGCGGCTAGCCTTTGGCAACTCGTTTGGTCCATCAGCCTCGAGGCGTGCCGATGCCTCGGCCGAGGATAAGCCCACCGTCATTTCGGCAGTCGAGCCACGACAGTCACAAAGAAGGCGGTCGACCAGCCAAGCAAAAGTACACCGTTAATCCCTTCGATCGCGCCGACAAGCCGCCAAGGCCGTGCCATTTCGGAATCACCAAAGCCGATGCTCGCATAGGTTATCGTCGAATAGTAAACCGCCGCTTCGAGGTTCTGCACCGCACCGATTACGAGGTAGACGGCAGCGTAGAGCCAGATTTCGATTCCGTGCAGGGTGAACAGCGCGAGCACGATGACGAGGATTGCCATCGCCCGTTTCAGCGAAAAATGATGCGCTTCGGCGGCATCCACTTCGAGACGCATGCCCCGTGCAAGCGCTGTAATTCCCGCACCGTGAATGAGGATCGTTATGACCACCATCACTGTTGCCAGTGTCAGTTGGATCAGCATCGCGCGCGACGCCTCGAACCATGCCCGCCGATCATGGTGTTACTTTTGCTCGGGCTTGACCTGCAACAGGACCAACCTGGCGTCACCGTGATATGCCGACGCAGTAGAGCCCATCTGACGTTCCATCTCGATTGCTTCGTGATGGACGCGCGCCTCGATCGATTCGAGCGTTTCGGTTCGTTCAAGTTCCTGCAGGGGCAAAGCAGATGTCCTTTTGTTTCGCTGGCGAGATGCCGGATAACCAGCTCACCCCGCCATCCGTAAACATCCCTAAGGCCGCACCCCGATCGGCTCCCGATCCGTCAAAGCTTCTACGACAACTGAATCGCGACCGTAAACATCCGGGTACCGCGTGATACTGCCATCGGCGGCTGCGCGGAGCGTGAGGTAAACGACAAAGATCGGAACTGGTGCGCCGAGATCGGCCTTGATTGTTCGGTCACTGGCGACTGCTGCATCAATGCGCGCACGATCCCAGCCTGGCGTTCCGGACAGCAGCGCTTCGGCAAGATCGAAGGGGCGGTCAACTCGCATGCAGCCGTGGCTGAAGGCTCGTGCTGTTTCGTCGAACAGCGCCTTCGACGGAGTATCGTGTAAATATACGGTATAAGGATTGGGCATGATGAGCTTCATCTGGCCCAGTGCATTGCGCGGACCAGGCGCTTGCCGAACCCGCGTGCCGCCGCTGGGTGTCCTAACGCGCACATAGCCCTGTGCTTTTGCTTTTACCGGGTTTTTGACGAGCAGATTTCCAATGCCTTCGGCGACGATGCTCTTGGGCAATTCCCACCACGGATTGATAATGACGCCAGTAATTGCGGTCGAAAACTGCGGAGTCGATTTGGCCGGCTTACCGATCACAATGCGGTGCATCGAGACGATGCGGCCGTTGTCGACGAGTTCGGCTGTGTAGCCTGCGACATTTACGAGCAGGTATCGCGCGCCTGGATCGCGCGGTACCCACCGCCAGCGCTCCATATTAGCGCGAAGAGCAACGCGCGTGGCGCGGTCGGCGGTGGGTGTTTTTGCCAGTGCGCCTTTCAACCGGACGTATTCAGGGCTGGTCGGCAAAAGTGCATCAAGCGTTGCGCCGACATTATGGCCGATCAGCGCCGCGCGCTCGAGCTCGTCGAGCGCTGCGGCGTCTGCGATGGGGCCAGCGATATGCCAGTCGATCCGCCGCCGGCCGCGCACATGCCCTTCCCAGCGGTCGCCAGCGAGATGCCGGAAATGTGCTGACGCACTTGCATCGATCCGCAGCGTGTCGCCCGAAGCGATTGCTGCGTTGAGTGCGAGCAAATCATAGTCTGCAATGTCCAGCCCGTCAGCCGGGCTTTCCTCGATTGCCCCGATCAATTCACGAAGATCGGCCGGTGACCAGCGCGGTATTGTCGGCTCGGCCGCAAAGCTGATTGTGCTAATCAAAAGCGATGCCGCGAAAATGAACTGACGCACGGTCAAACGGTGCCCTTCAGGCGCGCAACGGCATCCAGCAATCGTTCGTGGTCCAAAGGCTTTTGGAACACCTGAACATAGCCGACCGCAAGGGCGCGCCGTTTGAGCGTTGCATCGAAATGCCCGGAAATCAGAATCGCTGGTCCCAACCATCTTTGCTTTCGCAACTGCTCAAGCAAGCTAAGTCCGTCGATATCGGGCATGAGATAATCGGCAATCAGACAGGTTTGCGGATCACGGGCCAGTTTTGATACGAGGACTGCCTCGCCGCTGGAATATGGTTCGACGCTGTATCCCCGCGCGCTCAGCAACAGCCGCAATGAATCTCGAACCGCTGCATCGTCGTCGACCAAAATCACCTTCATTTGTCTTTCCCAGCCCCCACCCTGTTAGGGCGTGACAGCAAAGGGGATCCAACGCTTTACGTAATAATCCCGACTCCATGATCTGATGGTTCACTCCACCCAGCGGCGAAAGCGATGCGAAGCGCTTCAGCAAGGCTGCGAACGCCAAGTTTGGTCATGAGATGCGCACGATGGATCTCCACCGTGCGGGGGCTAATTCCCAAATCGAAGGCGATGGTTTTATTAGGGAGCCCATTGACAAGTCCGTGCAGCACGTCGCGCTCTCGCGGCGTCAGCGCGTCCAATCGTATAATCGCGAGTTCAGCTCGCTCGGCCCAATGCCCGCTATGGCCGATGCGCGCAAAACCATCTTCCAAAGCAGCGAGCAATTCCGCCTTTTCGAACGGCTTTTCGAGGAAATCGACTGCGCCCGCCTTCATGGCGGCAACCGCAACGGTCACGTCGCCATGCCCGGTCATTACGATTACGGGGAAGGCGATGCCGCAGGCTTTGAGCTCGACCTGAACTGCCAGTCCATCAAGTTTCGGCATACGCACATCGAGCAGAACACACCCTGTATCAAGCCGTCGTGCCTCAGCGAGGAAATCGACACCAGATGAGAAGGTCGTGACGACGAACCCAGACGTCTTAAGCATAAAGCTTGCCGACCGCCGGATGGCATCGTCGTCATCGACGAGATAGACGTGCCGTTCGGCGGTCATCGCTCGTCCCCCGACGCTGCAATTGTGAAACGGAATGCAGTGCCGCCTTCTTTTGGCTTATCGAGCCAAATCTTGCCGTCATGTGCTTCGATAATGGTCTGGCAAATCGATAGCCCCAAGCCCATTCCTGCATCCTTCGTGCTTACAAAGGGCCGAAAAAGATCGCTTTCCACCTCGGGGTCAATGCCAGGGCCGGTGTCCACCACACTGACTTGGACCATTTGGTCGCCCCTTGGGGTCGCAGAAATCGTAAGTCTTCGCACGGGCGCATCGATCAGGGCCTCGACGGCATTGCGGATCAGGTTGACCAGCACTTGTTGGATCTGAACCTTGTCGACAAGAACGCCTTCGATTCGGCTATCGATGTCGAGACGGATATCGATGCCGAGTTCGGCAACGCCGATCAAAGCAAGCGCGTTGGCACCGTTAATGAGCCCGCGTAAATTCTCGACGCGCTTATCGGTCTCACCACGCGCGATGAAATCGCGGAGGCGACGCACGATCTGCCCGGCGCGCACTGCTTGAATAGCAGCGTCGCCAAGCGCGTCGCGAACGATGGCTACGTTTTCGGCTGTTGGCATGTCGAGCAAATCGCGTGCGGCCTCGACGTAATTTGCAACTGCCGTCAGTGGCTGGTTGAGCTCGTGCGCCAAGGATGATGCCATTGTACCCATCGCGCTTACTCGTGAGGCGTGAGCAAGTTCGGCCTGCATTTCCTCGAGACGAGCCTCGGTCGCCCTTCTCCTCGTAAGGTCACGCACAAACCCGGTGAATACCCGGCTATGCTCGGTGCGGGCCTCACCCACAGAAAGCTCCATTGGAAAAGTTGATCCGTCGCGCCGCTGGCCGACCGTGATCCGACCAATGCCAATGATCCGCCGCTCCCCGGTCGTTAAATACCGATGCATGTGGCTTCCGTGCTGCGCGCGATCAGGCTCGGGCATTAATATTGCAACGTTTTGCCCGATCGCTTCAATGCCGGTGAAGCCGAACAATTGCTCGGCCGCTGCGCTGAATGACAAGATGTCGCCGAACTCGTCCACAACAATCATGGCGTCGGGAACTGTTGCAAGAATAGAATGAAGTAGCGCTTCGCTCGATGCGCGCGCGGTCAATTCGGTCAAAAAGCACGCTCCGTTCGAGACGCATATAGTGGCACTGAGACTAAAGCACTATGATGCAGCATGACGCAGCCGAGGTTCCCTGCCTTAATGGGCCAGCAACAGCGGAACCGAGCTATGCGCCATCATGTGCCGTGACACACCGCCGAAAACGGCTTCGCGGAAGCGCGAGTGACCATAAGCGCCCATTACGATAAATGCTGCGTTGTGTGCTGTTGCGGCGAGGCAGAGTGCGTCGCCGACTGGCTTTCCGTCGAGCTGCTGCTCGGCGCATTCGGCCATGATCCCGTGG
>JANODH010000033.1:0-4821 GCA_031412595.1 Sphingomonas sp.
CGGTAATCAGAACGCCTGCGCCATAAATGCCGGTCGGGTGAAACTGGACGAATTCCATATCTTGCATCGGCAGGCCAGCGCGCAGGACCATCCCGCCGCCGTCGCCTGTGCACGTGTGCGCCGAGGTCGCCGAGAACCAGCATTTGCCATAGCCGCCGGTCGCAAGGACCACGGCATGCGAACGGAAACGGTGGATACTGCCGTCCTCCATGCACATGGCAATGACGCCGCGACAAACTTTGCCGTCGGGCCCGTCTTCCATGATCAGGTCGAGCGCGAAATATTCGATGTAGAAATCGGCGTCATATTTCAGGCTCTGCTGATAGAGCGCGTGAAGCATCGCATGGCCAGTGCGGTCGGCGGCAGCACAGGTTCGCTGCGCCGGTGGGCCTGCGCCCATGTTTTGCATCATGCCGCCAAAGGGGCGCTGGTAAATGCGGCCTTCATCGGTGCGGCTGAAGGGCACACCGGCATGTTCGAGTTCGTAAACCGCTTGCGGGGCTTCGCGAACAAGATATTCAATGGCGTCCTGATCGCCGAGCCAGTCGCTGCCCTTGACCGTGTCATACATGTGCCAGGTCCAGTGATCGGGGCCCATGTTGCCGAGCGATGCGGCAATCCCGCCCTGTGCCGCCACGGTGTGGCTACGCGTCGGGAAGACTTTGGTGATGCACGCGGTTTTCAGACCGGCTTCGGCCGAGCCCATGACCGCGCGGAGGCCCGAGCCGCCTGCGCCGACAACAACGGCATCATAGCTATGGTCGATAATCTTGTAAGCGTCGGACATTAAGCGGGCGTCCCTGTCACTGCCACTTTCAGGATAGAAAACAGCGCGAGGCCTCCAGCCCCGAAAGTCCATATATGCAGCGCAGCGAGCGCCACAATACGGCTTGAATCATGTATATAATCCTCGATCACGACCTGAAGCCCCATTTTCATGTGCCAGAAAGTGTTGACGACGATCAGCGCCATGGGAACGGCAACGATCGGCGATTGCAGCCAGCTGTGCACGGTTTCGAAACCGAGATCGGGGAGCCGAAGCAGTGAAAAGATCAACCAGAGGATCAAGAAAAGATTGCCAAATGCGGTAACGCGCTGACGCCACCAGTGATGCGCGCCTTCCTTGGCCGAGCCGAGCCCGCGCACGCGCCCCAGTTCAGAACCGCCGCGCATTACTGGCTCCTCAAGAAAACATAGGCCCACATCAAGACAGTCAAGACGCCTGCCCCTACCATCACGACGGTTGCGCCTCGCCGGTTTCCCTTCAGGGCATAACCAGCGCCGGTATCGAGCACGAAATGGCGGATGCCGTTTCCGCCATGCAGGAACACCGCAAACGTCAGACCGATGGGCACAACGAATGCGGGCGGCCATGTCGCCCAGCCGAGGAAAGTCGCATAAGCTTCTTTCCCGCCAGCTAGTGCAACCAGCCACCACACAAAGCCCAGAATACCGACAGTCGCAAGACCGACGGCCATGATACGCTGAAGGATCGAGACCAGCATATGCGGCCCCCATTTGTAAACAGTCAGATGCGGCGCGGTCGGCCGGGTGCGCGTCAAGCTCATATCGATTTCCAAAGGCTATCGCGCTGTCCTTAGCCGCGCCGTGCCGCGATGCAACAACGAAGGCTGGCGGTAATAGCTAACGGTCTGTTTACCAGTGCAATGCTATTCATCGAGCGCATCAGTTTTCATGGACAGGGCAAGCACAGCAATGACCGAGCAGCACGACAGCAAGCCCACCAAACCGACGATTACGGCCGAACAGATCAGCATTGCGCTCGACACGCGGCTCGCCGATTTCGATCGCGACGGCACGCTTGCTGCCGATTGCCGCGACGTCTGGGCCATCATCAAGGGCAGCGAACGCGCCATCGCTGAATCATTCTGGACCCATTATAATTCATCGGCGACCGTTGCCCGTCCGCTGACCGGCGATTTCCTCGAAAGCGCTGTAAAAACAGCGGAGCATTATGCAGAAGTGAAATACAGCGCTGCAGGCCATCAGAAATGGGCCGACATGGCGCGCGATTATGGGTGGTCGACCGAAGCAGCAGGCGTGCCGCTGTCAACCGTCCTCGCATCGCTCGCTGCAACCCACCGGGTAACCACCGCCATTCTCTATTCGAAAGTCGGTGACGATGCCGAACGCTATGCCCGCTTATCGAATGCCGTCCTGCGCCTCGCGCTTATGGAAGCCGACATCATGGCGACATTCATCAGCCATTTGAAAGCGCGTCAAACCAGCGAAGAGCGAACAATGCGCGCCGACATGTTTCGCGATCGCATTGCAGGCGAAGTTGTTGCTGCATCGGACCTTGGCACGCAGTTGCAGCAGCAGGCAGGCAATGCTTCACTTGCAACGCGCGGCATGCTCGGCAAGGCATCCGAAGTCGCCGCTGCGGCCGAACAATCGGCAACGGCAATGCGTGACGCCGCGCATACGGCCGCAGGCTTGATCCGCGCCATCGAAGACGCTCGCACCGAAGTCGAAATCGCTGCCGAAGTCGCGACACGCGCATCGCAGCAAGCCAGCAATGCGGTTCAGGTTTCGCAAGCGCTTTCCGATACCGCAAAGTCCATCGAATCAATCCTCGGGCTGATCCGCGATGTGGCCGGCCAGACCAATTTGCTGGCGCTGAACGCGACGATCGAAGCCGCGCGCGCAGGCGATGCCGGTCGCGGCTTTGCCGTGGTCGCGCAGGAAGTGAAGTCGCTTGCCAACCAGACCGCGCGCGCGACCGACGATATCGCTGCAAAAATCGCTGCGATCCAGTCCGCCACCAAATCGACTGTCGAGACCAACAGCTCGATCCGCGACACCGTATCCGAAGTGCAGGCAAGCGCGCACCGTATTCGCGCCGCCATGGAAATTCAGGCGCAGACCGTGACGATGATTACGGCGGCGGTCGACGAAACCGCGCTGGCCGCCGATACGATGTCGACGACAATTGCCGCAATCCGCGCCGATACCGAGGAAGTTGCCTCCGAGATCGATAGTCTCGAAACCGGGTTCGACAGCGTCAACCGCAAGCTGGCGAGCCTGCAGGATGCAGCCGGCGATTATGTCCGGCGGGTCGCCTGAACGCGAACATTAGGCATCCCCAAAGCCGGGGTGACGCGCCGCGCCGGAGCCGCTAGGTCGGCGCAATGACCAATATCCTGTTGACCGGCGGCACACGCGGAATCGGCAAAGCCATTGCCGAAAGGCTCGATCGCGAAGACGTCAACGTCTGGGCAATCGGCAGCAATCGTTTCGACCTGAATGAACCGGCGTCGCCGCGCCGCTTATGGGATCAGGCACTCGATATGTTTGAGGGGCGCATCGACGTCCTTATCAACAATGCCGGGGTTTTCGAAGCAGCGCCCATCGACCTGCCCGATGCGGAATGGACGGCGTCGTGGGCGCGGACGATGCAGATCAATCTGACGGCCAGCGCCGAACTCTGCCGTTTTGCCTTGCAGCATTTCCTCGACGCTGGCGGTGGTCGGCCAAATTCTGGAAGGATCGTCAACATCGCCAGCCGCGCGGCGCATCGCGGCGACTCGCCCGCGCATTGGCATTATGCGGCTTCGAAAGCCGGGATGGTCGCGATGACCAAGACCATTGCCCGCGCATATGCGGCGCAGGGCGTTTACGCCTTTGCCATATGCCCGGGCTTCACGATGACGGGCATGGCCGAGGATTATCTGAGCAGCCGCGGCGGCGATAAATTGCTCGCCGATATTCCGCTGGGCAAAGTTGCCGATCCGGAAGAAGTGGCCGAGATTGCAGCGTTTGCGGCATTGAAAGCACCGCCATCGATGACCGGCGCCGTGCTCGACGTGAATGGCGCGAGCTATGTTCGCTAAAGCAGCCACAATTGCTGCAGCGATATTACTAGCGAACTGCGCGCCGGTCGAACAACGGATCGCAGCGGCGAGTGATGCGCGGGCCCAAGGCGAAGCGCTTGCAACTGCCTGTGCCGGACGCGACGGCTGGAGCGACGCAGCGCCACCGGCACGCATTCACGGCAATACTTATTATGTCGGGACGTGCGGCATCTCCGTCCTGCTGGTGACATCGCCGAAGGGCCATGTCCTGATCGATGGCGCGACCGACGAAGCCGTGCCGTCGATCCTTGCCAATATCCGCGCGCTGGGGTTCGATCCGCGCGACATCCGATACATAGTCGGCAGCCATGAGCATTATGATCATATGGGCGGGTTTGCCGCGCTCAAGGCCGCGACCGGCGCGAAATTGCTGGTCAGTGCTGCGGCACGGGCGGCGGTCGAAAGCGGACAGACGGATGCGGATGATCCGCAGTTGGGGATAATCGCCAATATGCGGCCCGTGCCGGTCGATGGCATCGTCGCAGCAAATGTGATGTCGCTGACGCCGCATACCACGCCTGGACATACGAGCGGCGGGACGAGCTGGACGTGGCGCAGCTGCGAAGGCGGGCAATGCGTCAAAATCGCTTATGTCGACAGCCTGAGTGCGGTTTCGGCCGATGCCTATCGCTTCACCGATCATCCCGAACGCGTGGCACCGTTCCGCGCGACGTTCGACCGCGTGGCGCGCCTGCCGTGCGACATACTGGTGACGCCGCATCCGGGGGCCAGCGATTTGTTCACGCGGCTGGCCGGAGCAAAGCCACTGGTTGCGACCGACGGGTGCACCAATTTGGTGGCGACGATGCGCAAGCGGCTCGATGATCGGCTGGCCAAGGAACGCGCGCAGTGACCGAGACCTGGAAACTCACCCTGCCCTGCACCAAGGCTGAGGCGGAAACCGTTCAGGATGCCGAGATCGAAAATGTTGTCCTAACGGTTTGCG
>JANODH010000034.1:0-4232 GCA_031412595.1 Sphingomonas sp.
CGCAGGCTGTCGTCCCGGCGCTCAGCATAGACGCCCTCGGCCAGACCGACTTTCAGCAAGGTCTGATAAAGCAGCACCCCGGCATGATCGCCGGTGAACGGCCGCCCGGTGCGGTTCGCGCCATGCTTGCCGGGGGCGAGCCCCACAATCGCAAGCCACGCTTCCGGGTCGCCGAAGGCTTGCACCGGCGCGTTCCACCAGCTCGGATATTCGGCTTGACAGGCATGGCGAAACGCAACGAGCCGCGGGCACAGCGGACAATCGCGCGGCGGTTCGGTGTCGGGAATGGGGCTTAACGGAACCATGCCCGCGCGTTAGGGCGGGGCCGTGGGCACGGCAACCTATCTGATCGCGATCGGGTCGAACCGCATCGGCGCGCGGGCGCGGGTAGCCGCCGCGCTGCCAAAAGCCATGCGGCGTTCGCGCTCCATTACCAGCCGCCCCATCGGGCCCGGCACGCGCGATTATGCCAATGCCGTCGTCATGATCGAAAGCAGGCTTCAGCCCGATTCCATGCTGAAAAAACTGAAGCGCATCGAGCGCGCCTGTGGCCGCCGCCCCGGCCGTCGCTGGGGGGATCGGCCGCTCGATCTCGATATCATTGGCTGGAGCGGAGGCATCTGGGCATCGCCCGCGCTAACCATCCCTCACCCCGAATTCCGCATACGCCGCTTTGTGCTGGCCCCCTTATGCGAAATTGCGCCTGATTGGCGCGATCCGATTACGCATTTGACCGCGCGGCAATTGCTCGCACGGCTTGACCGAAAGCGTCCCCGCGCATAAGGCGCGCGTCTCCCCCCATCGCGCAATTCTATTTGCGTGCTGCCGCGCAGGGTGCGGGCTCGTAGCTCAGTTGGTAGAGCAACGGACTTTTAATCTGTAGGTCCCGGGTTCGAATCCCGGCGAGCCCACCATTGCGCAGTGCTAGCACGCGATAGCTATCGCGACCACGCGCAAGCACGGCGGACGTCGGCCAGCCGACGATCCACGACGCAAGCTTTGCTTGCGGCCCGCCTACCTTTCGACTACCCACCCATACGCGACAGGTCTTTCCGAAAGGAAGGATAATAGGGAAGCCATTGTGAATATGGCGCTGTTCCCGCAACTGTGACCGGCGAGTGACGTCTGCATCATGCCACTGGGTAAAACCGGGAAGGCGCAGGCCGAACATTGACCCGGGAGCCAGGAGACCTGCCTGTCGCGGTCGGTCCTTTGCCTGTGCGGGAAGACACAGGGAATCGGGGGGAACCTCGCGTGACGACATCGTGTGTGTTGTTACGTTTGAGGAGAATTTTCAGTGAGTCGTTTCAAAATTGCATTCGCAGCGTTCGCGCTGCTGCCTACGCCTGTGCTTGCCGACGACGGCACGATTGTCGTGACGGCAAACCGGATCGAACAGGACGCAAAGACGGTCGGTCAGGCGATCACGGTCATCGATCGCGCGCTGATCGAAACGCGGCAAACCGTTGCGCTTGCCGATCTGCTGGCGACGACACCGGGCGTGTCAGCGATCCGCAACGGGGGCTTCGGCGGTATATCAAGTGTCTTCATCCGTGGCGCATCAGCGGCGCAAACGCTCGTTCTGATCGACGGGGTGCGCGTGAACGACCCGTCGTCACCCGAAGGCGCGTATGATTTTGGCAATCTTCAAACGACGAATATCGAGCGGATCGAAGTTCTTCGCGGCGCAAACTCGGTGATCTGGGGCAGCCAGGCGATGGGCGGCATCGTCAACATCGTGACGCTGCCGACCACCGACGGCCTTTCGGTTCAGGCGCGCGGCGAATATGGCGACAACGATACGGCTAATGTTTCGGGCAATGTCGCGTTTCGCGCCGGGCCATTAAAGGCATCACTCGGCGGCGGTTATTTCTCGACCGCAGGCATTTCAGCACAAGCCAACAACAACGAACGCGACGGCGCCGACCGCACGCAAGCCAATGGCCGCGTCGAAGTTGTCCTCAGTGAGCATTTCGGGCTCGATTTTCGTGGCTTTTACGCACGCAGCTTTGCCGAACTCGACGGCTTCAACCCCACCTCGACAACGCGTCAGATCAATGGCTATGCCGGCGCTTATGGCAAACTGTTCGACCAGGCCGTCACACTGCGCGGCGCCTATTCAGTCAGCGATATTCGCCGCGATTCGACCAGTGCTTTTGGTGATTCGCGCTTCGAAGGACGCAGCGAACGTGCCGAACTGCAGGGGGATGCACGGCTATCATCAGCGATCCGCGTCGTTTTCGGTGCCGAAAGCGAATGGTCGCGCGCGCAGAGCACATTTTCTGGTGGGGCCCAACGCACCCGCCTTTCGAGCCTCTACGGCCAATTGCTTATCGAGCCGGTCGCAGGGCTGAACTTCGCTGGTGGCATCCGGCGGGACGATCACCGGACGTTCGGTGGCGAGACTACGCTCGGCGGCAATGCGGCGTATAGCTTCGGCGGGACGACGCTGCGCGCAAGTTATGCCGAAGCGTTCAAGGCGCCCGCGCTCGACCAGCTGTTCGCCAGTTACGGCAACACTGCCCTCACGCCCGAGCGCGCGCGCAGTGTCGATCTCGGCATCGAACAGCGCTTGCTGGGCGATCGCCTGGTGGTGCGCGTCACGGCTTTCGATCGCAAGACACGCGACCAGATCGTCTTTTTCAGCTGCTCGACAAGTCCCAATCCGTTGTGCGCCGGGCGCGGGGCATTCGGCGCCTATTATCTGAATGTTGCTCGCGCCACTGCAGACGGCATCGAATTCGAGTTGCTGGCAAAACCCGTCGATGCCATTACGTTCAGCGCGAATTACACAAAGCTGCGATCGATCAATCGCACCGCACCGAACGCGAACAAGGATTTGCCACGCCGCCCACGCGACACGGCAAATGCATCGCTCGATTGGACAGCGGGGCGCTTTTCGCTGGGCACAACGATTAGTCTGGTCGGTGACAGCTTCGACAACGCCAGCAATGCGGCGCGGCTCGACAGCTTTGTCGTCGCTGGCGTGCGTGGCTCGGTTCAGATTATCGACGGCATCGCGCTCTTCGGGCGCATCGAAAATCTGTTCGACGAGCGCTATCAGGTCGCGACAGGTTTCAACACGCTCGGGCGCAATGCGCATATCGGCGTGCGGGCGAAATTCTAGGGCGTTGAGCCGCACGCAAATCGCGGCTACGGACTGACAAGGAAAAGGACGAGTGATGACAAACGTCAAGACTGCACCGGCAAACACCACCTTGCTGTGGGCCGCTGTGTTGGGGCTTACTGCGGCTCTGGGCAGCTACGGTCTGGCGTGCGTCTTCCCATTTGCCGCTATCGCCGCGCTGGCCGCCGTTACGTTGCCGACCCGCCAAGCGGCGATCCTTTTGGGTGCGACGTGGCTGGTCAATCAGACGATCGGGTTCGCCTTGCTCGGCTACCCGCATGACGCACAGGCCATCGCGTGGGGGCTCATCATCGGCGTTGCTGCATTTGCAGGTCTTGCTGCTGCGCGAGCCGTAACGGCGCGTGAAGCGCACTTGCTCTCCCCGCGAACGATTGTTGCGCTCGTGGCAGCGATCGTGGCGTATCAGGCGATCATGTTTGGCGGTGCGATCATCATGGACGGCTTCGAAAGCTCGACACCGGCGATTGTCGCCGATGTCGTGCGTAACGACCTGCTCTGGTTCGCCGGTCTCACCGTCATGCGCCTTTTGCTCAGCGCTGCACTGCCTCGCTGGTTCGGATCGGCCCAGACTCTGCGCACAGCGTGACGCTGAAAACCGTATCGACCACGCGCAGCCATCACGGCACGCAGGGCGTTTATACCCACGCATCGTCGAGCACGCACCCACGCCGGCACTCGAGGTCGAGGACGCCACCATCGGCAACGAAGAACGACTCCGCGGAATCCCCGCCGTTGGCCGCGTATCGGGAACCATGAAGGGCACCCGACCAGGCGACCGCGTGTCCGACCTCGAGCGTGAAGCACAAGACCTCAACGACCACGCTCACAAGATCGTCAAGCAACGAATGCGAGAAGCACGCAAGCGGCTCAGCACCGGAACCTAGCGATACCCGGACATGTACCCGTATACTTCTCCGCTAGTAGGATCAGCAAGGCGAATCCGCATGACGGATCGACCTCGCGGACGTGGGGTATTCGCGTCAGCATCCGAAGCCCCCGACACCACACCCATCACTTCAACCAGGCACACGCACACCGTGAGTCTGGCTTCGTCATGCCAGTCATCAGACTCCGCTCATGCGCC
>JANODH010000035.1:0-2047 GCA_031412595.1 Sphingomonas sp.
ATCAGCATGGGTTGCATGTGGGGCGTGGCGCGGTGGGGGTCAACTGTTGCCAACGTCGCTGCTGACAGTTCCAGTAGGGAGTGAGTGCAATCTCATGCCACCTCAAAGGTTATCGGCGGCGAGGGTCAGCCAATATTCAGAGATTTCTTTCCTTCATCATTTGGAAGGGAATCGATGTCAACGGTTAACGCGATTTTTACGATTATGTGCACTGAAAGGATTCGAAGAAAATGGGAACGCCCGAGCAAGTCGCATACTGGTCCAACGTCATACAGATTCTTGGTGGCCTGGCTTCCATCAGCATATTATTGATTCCAGGCATTCGGTATATCAAGCGCCTCAGAATTACTGTGATCCCAGATGAGGATGACAAGAGTGATTGAAATGCACGAGCCAGATGGAATTTTAATCCGACGTCTGGCCCACCAACTAGCTTTCTGCCATCGTCCGGCCATGACCAAATCACTCCCCCTCCTCGCCGCTCTCCTCTTCTCCACCCCCGCCCTTGCCGATGGCTGGGTCGATAATGTCAACGGCGTCACGCTCGATGCGGCTGGCAAAGTCGTCCGCTTCACGGGGCTTACGATCACGTCGGACGGCAAGGTCGGCAAGTTGCTCCAGCGCGGGGACAAGGTTTCAAAGCCCGACTGGAAATTCGATGGCAAGGGGCAAACGCTGTTGCCCGGTCTCATCGATGCGCATGGCCATGTCATGAATTTGGGCTTCGGCGCGCTGACACTCGATCTGTCCGAAACGACGAGTCTCGACGATGCGAAAGCAAAGATCGCGGCCTATGCAGCGGCATACCCCGATCGCCGCTGGATCATCGGGCGCGGGTGGAATCAAGAAAAATGGGGCCTCGGCCGCTTCCCGACCGCCGCCGATCTCGACGGCCTCGCGGGTGACCGCCCGATCTGGCTGGCGCGCGTCGATGGCCATGCCGGCTGGGCCAATGCTGCCGCGATGAAAGCGGCTGGCGTCACCGCCGCGACCAAATCGCCCCCCGGCGGACGCATCGAAAGCGGGATATTCGTCGACGCGGCCGAAGAGTTGATCAACAAAGCCGTGCCCGCGCCGTTGTCCAAGGACAATGACGTCGCCTTCCTCAAGGCACAGGAGATCCTGAAAGAATTCGGCATTACGGCAATTGCCGACATGGGCACCTCGGTCGCCGACTGGCATACCTATCGTCGCGCCGGCGACGGCGGGCGGCTGCAAGTGCGCATTTTCAGCTATGCCGCGAGCATCGAGCCAATCCTGACGATTGCGGGCGGCGAACCGACGCCGTGGCTTTATGACGACCGCCTGCGCCTGGGTGGGGTGAAGCTTTACACCGACGGCGCGCTCGGTTCGCGCGGGGCGTGCCTGAAAAAACCCTATGCCGACGCGCCCACTCAGACGGGTCTGTGCTTCCTCGACGATGCCAAGCTCCGCAACCTGATGACCCGCGCGTCGATGGACGGGTTCCAGCTCGCGATCCACGCCATCGGCGACAAAGCCGACGCGCAAGTGCTCGACGCGATCGAAGACTTGGCACCCACGTTCAAAGGCGACCGGCGCTGGCGGGTCGAACATGCGCAAATCGTCGATCCCATCGATCTCGCGCGCTTCGGCAAGAACGGCATCATCGCTTCGATGCAGCCGGTCCATCAGACCAGCGACCGGACAATGGCCGAAGTCCGTCTCGGCCCCGACCGCCTGAGCGGTGCTTACGCCTGGGCCACAATGCTGAGGAACGGCAGTCGCCTGGCGTTCGGATCGGACGTGCCCGTCGAAAGCGCCAATCCCTTTCCGGGCATTGCCGCCGCTATTACGCGCGAGGACGAAAAGGGCCAGCCTTTCGGCGGATGGCAGCCGCAGGAACGCGTGACGCGCGAACAGGCGCTGGCAGGTTTCACGACCGGCGCGGCCTATGCTTCCTTCGCCGAAGATAAAGTCGGACGGCTCGCGCCTGGTTTCCGTGCCGACTTCATTCTCGTCGATACCAATCCGCTCGAAAGCGCACCAGCGGCGATCCGCACGACCAAAGTGCTCGAAACCTGGATCG
>JANODH010000036.1:0-6111 GCA_031412595.1 Sphingomonas sp.
TCAAGTCGGTCCTGCCGAGCGGCAGTCCGCAGATGGCGCGAATATGGTTTTCGAACTGTGAGGTTACCGCCCCTTCGACGGTCCAGTGCCCGCTGTTGTGCACGCGCGGTGCCATTTCGTTGAAGACCGGGCCGTTCTTGCTCGCAAAAAATTCGATTGCCAGAACGCCGACATAATCGAGAGCGTCGGCAATCCGCACGGCGAGTGCTTTTGCTTCGTCGATTTGCGCGAGGATGTCGGGGTGCGGGGGCACGGTCGACGTCCGCAATATGCCGCCGACATGGACATTTTCGGGCGCGTCCCACGTTACACTCGCGCCATCCTGCCCATGCGCAACGAGTATCGAAAACTCGTGATCGAAGGCCACCATTGCTTCGAGAATAGCGGGGTTGCCGCCGATGGCTTCCCAAGCGGCATCAGCGTCGGCCGGCGATGCCAAGCGGGCCTGGCCTTTGCCGTCATAACCGAAGCGTGTTGTTTTCAGGATCGCCGGCGTTCCGATAATCGCGATTGCGGCGACGAGATCGGCGTGCGTATCGACCCGCGCCCATGGTGCCGTATGCCCGCCCTGCGTGCGCGCAAATTCCTTTTCGGCAATCCGGTCCTGCGCGATGCGAAGCGCGCTCAGCGGCGGATACAAGCCCACGCGTGAGGCGACGTCCTCGAGTGGTCCGGCATCGATGTTTTCGAATTCATACGTCGCGACGTCGACAGCATCGGCAAAGGCAGCGAGTGCTGCCCGATCGCTATAGTCGGCCCGCGTAAACCCAGCAGAAACGCCGCGCGCGCAGCAATCGGGATCAGGATCGAGGATGTGGACGCGGTAACCAAGTGGTGCGGCGGCAAGCGCCAGCATCCGGCCCAGTTGACCGCCCCCGATGATGCCAATTGTCGAACCCGGCGCGATCGCTTTCATGCCGGATCCGTCGCGACTCCGCTGGTCAGTTCGGCGCGCCAGCCCGCCAGTCGTTCGGCCAGCGCCACGTCGGACAGCGCGAGGATGGATGCCGCAAGCAAGCCAGCATTGATGGCACCCGCTTTGCCGATCGCTAGTGTCCCAACGGGCACACCGCCCGGCATCTGCACGATCGACAGCAGGCTATCCATGCCTTTCAAAGCGGCCGATTCAACAGGCACGCCGAGCACGGGCAATGTCGTCATCGCGGCTGCCATGCCCGGCAGATGCGCTGCACCGCCGGCACCGGCAATAATGACTTTTATGCCACGCGCTGCTGCGTGCTTGGCGTAATCATAAAGCCGATCGGGTGTCCGGTGTGCGGAGACGATCCTCGTTTCATGCGGCACGCCAAGCGTTTCGAGCATTTCCGCTGTATGGCGCATGGTTTCCCAGTCGGACTGGCTGCCCATGATGATGCCGATCATGCTCCACCCCCTCGTCCGTGAAGCCTAAGTGTCCTATTCGAGGGGGTGGGCCGTGGCAAGACGCCTTAAATGGTGGCGTATACCATGCGGCGGGCGCGGCGACGCATGCTGGCCCCGACGATCCCGAACCCTGCGAGCATCATGGCCCATGTCGTTGCTTCAGGTACAGCCGCTGCAACACGCGCCGACGATGCCGTCACGAATGAAGACGATCCGGGGCTAAATGTGTTGACGCGGTAGCGGCTCACTGAATCCTGAAAGAAAAAGCGCACGTCATTACCGGCGGCAGTGAAAAAGCGCAGGCCGGTGCCATCGAGAAACGCCGGTCCGGTGGTGAAATAATTCCCGTAGCTGCCTGTGGGTGCATTGATTGCACTTCCGTTTACCATCCCGCTGATCGATGTGATGGCAAACGCCGTGCGTCCGCCGACCGTCATGGCGGTATCCGACGTCGTGAAGACGCCACTGCCGGTCACCGAACCCCCGAACAGCGGTTGGTTGGTTGCAAATGTAAATCCGAACTGCGCGGCGGCAGCAGGCGAGGCAACGGCCATGGCAAACGCCCCAAGTGCGGCCATACTCAAATTTTTCATGTAAAACTCCCTTGGAAGTCCCAGCGACTTCCAAGAAGATACGAGACCTCAGAGCGAAAGTTTCGCTCTGCGTTAATTAAATGTTAACTTTTTCGGAGCGTCCGCACTCAAGCGGTAGATCGCGGCACGGTGCCGTTAACCTACCAACATTGCCAGAATTTTGAAGCAATGCTAGCGGACAAACATGGCCGATATGATGGTAGAGGATGTGGCCCCGGCGTCACCTGTCGCGCAGCCGCGGCGCTCTGTCGTTACGCGTCTGAAATCAATCACGATTGATCAATGGGTTTTGCTTATCGGGCTGGTCGCACTGACGGCGCCGACGCTGGGATATATTGTCGATGCGAGCTGGTCGACTGAGTCGGGCGGGCATGGGCCGATTGTTTTAGTAACCGGTGCCTGGCTGATCTGGCGGCTTTGGCCCGAAGTTCGCACTATTGCTGCGCCAGTCCCGCTAAAGCGCGTTCTGGTCTTTTTGGTGCCGCTGTTGATTTTGGCGACCATCGCCAAGATCACGCAGATTATCGAGGTCGAAGGTTACCTCGTTTACGGGGTGATCATGGCGGTATTGTACGGCCTGATCGGCATGAAAGCGATGCGGCTCCTTTGGTTTCCGCTGCTTTACATGGCGTTCATCGTGCCGCCGCCCGACACACTGGTTGCCGCCGTTACCAATCCGCTGAAGACGTATATCTCGCAATATTCAGTGCTTTTCCTGTATAAACTCGGCTATCCAATCGGTGGGGCTGGCGTGACGATCCAGATCGGTCAGTATCAGTTGCTCGTGGCACAGGCTTGTTCTGGTCTGAACTCGCTTGTTTCGCTTTCTGCGATCTCAAGCTTTTATGTTTATCTCCAGCGTGGTGCGCGGGTCAGCTATTCGATTTTCTTGCTGGCAACGATCCTGCCTGTCGCCGTCTTTGCCAATTTCGTGCGTGTCATCATCCTGATTTTGTTGACATACCATGTCAGTGAATCCGCAGCGCAGGGCTTTCTCCACAATTTTGCGGGGCTGACGATGTTCGTGACAGCACTACTGACGATTTTCGCCATCGATTCGGCGGTTTCGCGTCTGATCGACCGCAAACGTACGAAAGCGCATTTATGAGCGATGACGTAACACCCAGCGCGCCGGCATTGTCGCGGCGGAATATATTGACCGGGATCGCGCTCCTTGGCGCCGCAGGCGTTGCCTACGCGCGGCAGCCACAAGCTGCGCCGTCCCAACTCGGCAAAGCTGGCCTTGACGGCATCATCCCGAAGAATTTCGGTAATTGGAAATTCGAGACGACGAGCGGCCTCGTACTGCCGCCGCCCGACGCCACGGCCGACCGGCTATATGATGAAGTTTTGACACGTGTGTACACACGCGCGGACAATGAAGTGGTTATGTTCCTCGTCGCTTACAGCAGCGTACAGGATGGCTTGTTGCAGCTTCACCGGCCCGAAGTCTGTTACCCCGTCGGTGGATATCAGCTCAGCCAGACTGTCATCCAGCCGATCACGCTTGTCGATGGGGATAAAGTGCCCGCGCGGGCTTTTACCGCCAGCAGCGCAATGCGCGTCGAGCAAGTGCTTTACTGGACCCGGCTGGGATCGTCTTTGCCGACGAGCTGGAGCGAGCAGCGCTGGGCCGTCGTTGTCGAAAATCTGAACGGGCTGATCCCGGACGGGGTGCTTGTCCGCATGTCATGCGTCGAGCAGGACAGCGAAAAGGCCTATGCCTTGCTCCGCGAATTCGCAGCTGATCTGGCTGCGTCCGTGACGCCGAAAGCACGCAAACTTCTTTGGCAAACCGCTTAGGGTCTTACGAGCGTGCTTGTTCGGTTGTCGGCATTCAACGTGCCTGATTGATCGATCGCCAGCTCGCCCGGCCGATCATCTGCACGAATGGTGCCGAAATCTTGCGTCGGCAGGCTGGGGCCATCGAGGCGTTTGTCACGTACGGGCGGCGTCAGCGCTGTCGTCGGGTTGGCAAGTTCATCATCGAACGGCAGGATGTCGAGCGTCAGGCCGCTGACCGCAGCACTCTGTACCAGCGCAGGCTCTATGCCGGCATAGCCCGAACGCAAGCCGCGCGCCGATTTCTCACGCCCCTGCCAACCGTAGAAGATGTGCGCGCCCACTGTCCGCAGTTTGACCAGGTCGGTTCGCCAGTAAGGGACGACCTGGCGCGTATGGTAATGAGTTGCGAGGCCAACCGTCGGCTCAACTTGCCCGGAAAGCGCAGCAACAGCAACCAAGCGAGCGCGGGCATAGAGGAAGGGATTGGGCTTGCGGGCCAGTGCACCATCACAAGTGAAGGTAAACTGGCATCCCGTTTGCCGTTCCGATCCTTGATAAATGACGCCACAAACCGAAGAAGGATAGCGCGGATCGCGAACACGATTGAGGACGACTTGGGCAACGGCCCGTTGGCCCACTGCTGTTTCAGACGCTGCTTCATAATAAACCGCTTGCGTCAGGCATTCGGTCGCGCGTTGCAGATCGGGTGCCCGCTCTATGCTGCGCGGCGCAATCAGCGGCTTTGCCCTGACGATCGGGCCCGCATAATCGAGCCGTTGCGCGTTGATGGCTTCCGCGTCCGCCGGCGCTATGTCGGGCTGAAATATCAATGGGGCGGGCTCGGCCGGATCGACCGGAACGGCAACGACGGGGCGGTCATTTGTGCGAACAGGAATAGTGGGGCGTGATGCCCCTTTGGGTTGAATGAGCGCGTAAGCGATGATCGCGATGATACCAGCGGCAATCAACATCCACCTGATTATGGATCGACGACGGACTTCCGCTTCGGTTTCAACGGTTTCGGTCATAACGACCGGGCTGGTCAGATCGGGAAGGGCCGGATGAAATACACCACGAACGCCCCCGTCGCGACCAAGGCGGCGACAGCGATCAAGTGCATCGCAGTGCTACCAAGTTCAACGCCTTCGTTGCCGAAATAATTCGTCACGGCGCATCCGGCAGATGCAACAAGATAATGCCATAACTTGTCCGTCGGCGCATCTTGCATCGATCGCTGGAGGAACAGTACGATCAGGCCCGCAAATATCGCGACGGTCAGCCAGTCATAAATCGTGTGCAAGGGCGTGCTTTCGTTGCAATTCGTAACTGTTATCCTGTATCGCTGATCCATTCAAGCGATCACGAAAGGCATTAACGATGATAAACGGGGGTGGCGCAGTGCGCCGGTTCGGACTTGTGGCGACTGTTGCGCTCGGCGTGGCAATTGCAGGCTGCTCGAAAAAGCCGACAGATCAGGTCGTTGCAATCGTGAATGGCGAAGAAATCTCGCTGCCCGAACTGAATGCCGAACTTGCTCAAGCGCAAGTACCAGCAGGCGTCGACAAGAAAGTTGCGCAGCAGCAATTGCTTCAACGCCTGGTCGATCGCCGTTTGCTTGCGCAGGCCGCCAAAGAAAGTGGCCTCGACCGCGATCCGGCGTTCATCGTCGAGCAGCGCCGCGTCAACGAATCACTGCTGGTCGAAAAGCTGGCCAAACGGACGAATGACTCGATCCCAGTGCCAACTGCTGCTGAGGTCGACAAATTCATGACGGGCAACCCGAGCCTGTTCGCCGGACGCCAGATCTATGCCGTCGATCAAATTGCTTTTGCCACGCCGCCAAACCCCGGCCGGCTTGCGGCATTGGAGCCTGCAAAGACGCAGGAAGAAGTGATTGCTGTCCTGCAGAAATTGAACATCCCATTCCAACGCGCCAACCGTGCGGTTGATTCGGCATCGGTACCGCCCGAACAGATGCAGAAGATTTTGTCACTGCCAAAAGGTGAACCGTTTGTCGTTCCCAGCAACGGTCAGGTCACGGTCAACGTGATTACCGGCAGCAAAGCCGAGCCGCTTCCGGCTGCTGATGCAAGGGCCGCTGCCGTTCGCGTGTTGCGCGCACAGTCGCTTTCGAAACTGGGCGAAGCGCGCCTGAAGGAAGCACGCGGCAAAGCGAAAATCGAATATCAAACCGGTTTTTCGCCACCAGCCAAGCCCGACGCTCCCGGTGCGCCCGCCGCTGCTAAATAAATTCAATCACGCTCGGTGCGGGTCCATCGGCGATCCGCACCGCGCGCAAGTTTGAGATAAATCGGCAGCTTCCACGCGATGTAAAGCGGGACGCGGATCA
>JANODH010000037.1:0-1630 GCA_031412595.1 Sphingomonas sp.
CTTACCTGTCCGAAGCCGCGATTGCCGACCGCCAGTCGCGCGGCCTGTTCGGGACGATGTCGCTCGACCAGTGCATCGCCCGCCACAAAACCGCGATCGGCGACGGTTTGCTGAAGATCATGTCGAAAATGGGGATCGCCGTTATCTCGAGCTATCGCGGCGGTTATAATTTCGAAGCGGTCGGCCTCTCCCGCGCGCTCGTCAACGATCTCTTCCCCGGCATGCCGGCCAAGATTTCGGGCGAAGGCTATGTCTCGCTGTATCAGAATGCGTGCGAACGCCACGAAGCTGCCTTCGACAAAGCCGTTGCCACGCTGCCGATCGGCGGTTTTTATCGCCAGCGTGCTGGCGGCGAGCCGCATGCCTATTCGGCGCAACTGATGCATCTGCTGCAAACGGCTGTCGGCACCGACAGCTATTCGACATATCTACAATTTTCGCGCGGCGTCCGCGACCTGCCGCCGGTTTATCTGCGCGATCTGCTCGAATTCAACTATGCCAAGGATGCCGTCAGCATCGACAGCGTCGAAGCGATCACCGAAATCCGTAAACGCTTCGTGACGCCCGGCATGTCGCTCGGCGCGCTGTCACCCGAAGCGCACGAGACACTCGCCATCGCCATGAACCGCATCGGCGCAAAAGCCGTGTCGGGCGAAGGCGGCGAGGACTCGATGCGCTTCAAACCCTATGCCAATGGCGACAATGCCAATTCGTCGATCAAGCAGATTGCCAGCGGGCGCTTTGGCGTCACGGCCGAGTATCTTGGCGCGGCCGAGGAAATCGAAATCAAAGTCGCGCAAGGGGCAAAGCCCGGCGAAGGCGGACAATTGCCCGGTTTCAAAGTCACCGAATTCATTGCCAAGCTGCGCCACGCGACGCCGGGGGTTTCGCTTATTTCACCGCCGCCGCATCACGACATCTACTCGATCGAGGATCTGGCGCAGCTCATTTACGACCTGAAGCAGATCAATCCGCGCGCGCGTGTCTGCGTCAAACTTGTCTCCTCGGCGGGCATCGGCACAGTCGCGGCGGGCGTCGCCAAAGCGCATGCCGACGTCATTCTGATTGCCGGCAATACCGGCGGCACGGGCGCGTCACCGCAAACCAGCATAAAATATGCCGGAACCCCGTGGGAAATGGGGCTGTCCGAGGTCAATCAGGTGCTGACGCTGAACGGCCTGCGCCACAAAGTGAAGCTGCGCACCGACGGCGGCCTGAAGACCGGGCGCGACATCGTCATTGCGGCAATCCTCGGGGCCGAGGAATTCGGCATCGGCACGCTGTCGCTTGTCGCCATGGGCTGCATCATGGTGCGCCAGTGCCATTCGAACACCTGCCCCGTCGGCGTCTGCACGCAGGATGAGCGCTTGCGCGAAAAATTCGGCGGCACCGCCGCAAGCCCGCAGTCCAGCATCAAATACGCCGGCACGCCGTGGGAGATGGGCCTGTCGGAGGTCAACCAGGTGCTGACGCTCAATGGCTTGCGTCACCGCGTCAAGCTGCGCACCGACGGCGGCTTGAAGACCGGCCGCGACATCGTAATTGCCGCGATCCTTGGTGCCGAAGAGTTCGGCATCGGCACACTGTCTCTCGTCGCGATGGGGTGCATCATGGTGCGCCAGTGCCACTC
>JANODH010000038.1:0-5956 GCA_031412595.1 Sphingomonas sp.
TCCAGTTCATCTTCGACTTTGCAAGCCCCAACGCCTATCTGGTCCATAGGCTGATCGGTGGCATCGAAGCGCGTACCGACGTGACATTCGACTATATTCCCTGCCTGCTGGGCGGTATTTTCAAGGCAACAGGCAATCAGGCGCCTATGCTGGCCAATGCAGATATTCCAGCCAAGCTTGCCTACGATCGCCTTGAGTTTGCGCGTTTTATCAAAGTGCACGAACTTACCAACTTCAAGTTTAATCCCTACTTTCCGGTCAACACGCTGCTCCTGACACGCGGGGCGATTGCTGCCAAACGCAGCGGCGCTCTGGCCCCCTATGTCGAGGCGGGGCTTCATCACATGTGGGAAGTGCCCAAAAACATGAGCGACCCTGACGTCTTCGTGGCAGCCCTCACCGAGTCGGGCTTTGATGGCAAAGCCATCCTCGACGCCACACAGGATTCCGAAAACAAAGCCGCGCTTGCGAAAAACACCCAAGACGCAGTCCGGCGCGGCGCATTCGGCATTCCGACTTTCTTTGTCGGCGACGAAATGTTCTTTGGCAAAGAACGGCTGAGGCAGGTCGAAGATGCAATCAAGGCGCAAAACTGATGGCAGGGAACACTCGGTCCAAGGGCGCTTGCCTGGTAATCGGTGCCGGGGACGATACCGGCGGCGCGATTGCCAAAGCCTTTTCCCGCGAAGGCTATGACGCCTGCATCGTTCGGCGCGAACGGCATTTTGACAAGCTCGAAGCCCTCGCCGCAGAAATTGTCGCAGCGGGAGGACGCGCGCACCCCTTCGGCATCGATGCGCGTGACGAAGACTCCGTGATTGCGCTCGTGGACGGCATCGAAGCCGACATCGGTCCCATCGAAGTAGCTGTGTTCAATATCGGAGCCAACGTCCGCTTTCCGGTCACCCAAACCACGGCTCATGTTTACCGAAAGGTCTGGGAAATGGCCTGTTTTTCTGGTTTTCTGATGGGCCGGGAAGTCGCAAAACATATGCTCAAGCGCGAGCGCGGCACGATCATTTTTACAGGCGCAACCGCGAGTCTGCGCGGCGGCACTGGCTATGCCGCGTTTGCCGGCGCAAAATTCGCTTTGCGCGCGCTATCGCTATCGATGGCGCGAGAGCTGGGGCCAAAGAACATCCACGTCGTCCACCCGGTCATCGACGGTGCGATTGATTCGAACTTCATTCGCGACAATGTACCGGCGGTCGATGCGATGCGCGACGACGACGCGATCCTGTCGCCCGATGCCATTGCCCGCAATTATGTCTGGCTGCACAATCAGGACCGGACGGCATGGACACATGAAGTTGATCTAAGGCCATGGCGCGAAACTTGGTAGCGGGTTGGCAGTCCTAACCCAAAACCTCGGCCAGCAAAGTATTCGCGCGCGGGCCGTCCCAATCCATACCGCCGACGATGCGCCAAACTTCCTTGCCTTGTGCGTCATAAAGCACTGTCGTTGGCAGCACGCCGCTTTCGAAATCGAAACCGAGTTTGCCAGCTTCGTCGCGGTGAGGTTGCAGCATCGCGAACTGGCGCGGGGCCCACCATTTGGCGATCGCGGCCGCGTCGTCGGTCTGATTGACGACGAGCACTTGCAATTTGCCCTCGCCGCGTTTCGCCAGCCGGTCGAGCGAAGGCATTTCCTTCACGCACGGGCCGCACCAGGTCGCCCACAGATTGACGAGCAGGGGCTTGCCCTTGAATGCTGCCAGCGTCACGGGCTTGCCGTCGGGCGCGGTAAAGCTACTCGGCGCCATTGCCTTGCCCCGCTGCGTGATGTCGAGCGCGCCGGGTTCTTCGGTCGGAGCTTCGGCAGCCTTGGGTTGCGGCGCGGGCGCGGGCTGCTTATCGCAGGCGGCAAGCAGAAGCACGGGGATGAGAGCGATTACGACGCGCAAAGAACAATCCAATCCAATGTGGGGCGGGCGCTTTGGCGAAGGGCCGGACGCCGTCATGCGCGCGATAAATGCCTCGCTGCCTTTCGACAAGCGGATGTGGCGACAAGATATTGCCGGCAGTCAGGCGCATGTCGCAATGCTCGGGGCGCAGGGCATCCTTACGATGGCAGATGCGCAAACGATCGCCGGTGGGTTGGCGGCCGTTGCAGCGGACTATGCCGCCAATGGCGTGCCCGATGATAGCGCGCTCGAAGACATTCACATGGCAACCGAGGCAAAGCTTGCCGACATCATCGGCCCTGTCGCCGGGCGGTTGCACACGGCACGATCGCGCAACGATCAGGTCGCGACCGATTTCCGTTTGTGGGTCCGTGATGCCATCGACGCGACCGATGCGGGGCTTGTTGCGCTGACCGATGCCCTGCTGACCCGCGCGCACGACCATGCCGATGCCGTTATGCCGGGCTTCACGCATCTGCAAAGCGCGCAGCCGGTCACGCTGGGGCATCATCTGATGGCCTATGTCGAAATGCTCGCCCGTGATCGCGGGCGCTTTGCTGATGCGCGCGCGCGGTTGAACCGATGCCCGCTGGGCAGTGCAGCACTCGCGGGGACCGGATTTCCGATCGACCGCGATATGACAGCGCAGGCATTGGGCTTCGATGGTCCCACGGCGAATTCGCTCGACAGCGTTTCGGACCGCGATTTCGCCATCGAATTTCTGACGGCAGCTGTACAATGTGCTTTGCATTTGTCGCGACTGGCCGAGGAAATCGTCATCTGGGCATCACAGCCATTCGGCTTCGTCTCGCTGCCCGATGCCTGGTCGACCGGCAGTTCGATCATGCCGCAAAAGCGCAATCCCGATGCCGCCGAACTCGTGCGCGGGCATAGCGGGCGGATCATCGGCTGCATGACGAGCCTGATGGTAACGATGAAAGGCCTGCCGCTTGCCTATTCGAAGGACATGCAGGACGACAAGGAACCGGTGTTCGAGGCGTTCGATCTGCTTGGCCTGTCTTTGTCTGCCATGACTGGCATGATCACAACGCTGACGTTCCGAACCGATCGCATGCGTGCGCTGGCCGAAAACGGATTTTCGACGGCAACCGACTTGGCCGACTGGCTGGTGCGGCAAGCCGATGTCCCGTTCCGCGAGGCGCACCACATTACCGGTCGCGCCGTAAAGCTGGCGGAGCAGCGCGAATGCGGATTGGCCGAATTGCCGCTGGAAGTGCTCCAAGCGATCGATCCGCGGATAACCGACGGCATTTACACTGTCCTGAGTGTGGAGGCCTCGGTTGCCAGCCGCATGAGTCATGGCGGAACGGCGCCGGTGCGCATAAGAGAAGCCATTGCCGCTGCGCGCGCCACACTGGACTCCAAATGATGAATAAAGTCGTTGCCTTGGTAATTGCCTTTAGCCTGTCGGCATGCGGGGGCACGCAAGTGCTTAAACCGAAGGCAGGAACAACTCTGCCGCCGAAACCTGAATTCGCAGCGTCCGTGCCGACACCTGATCAGCTGATGACAGCCGATGATCAGGCGCGGCCGCAGCGCAACGATGAGCTGCTCCAAAAATCGGAAAAGCGCCGCGACGACAAATTCGATCTTCCCCCAACGGGCTGAATTCCATGGATCATTTCAATTACACAAACGGCGCGCTGCATGCCGAGGACGTACCGCTGAGCCGGATCGCGGCAGACGTCGGCACGCCGGTTTATGTTTATTCGCGCGCGACGCTCGAGCGCCATGCGCATGTTTTCCAGGAAGCCGTAAAACCCGCAGGGCGAACCGATGTCGCTTTTGCTGTCAAAGCCAATCCCAACCTTGCCGTGCTGCGCGTGCTGTCAACCGCAGGCATGGGCGCCGATGTCGTTTCGGGCGGCGAACTCGAACGTGCGCTTGCCGCCGGCATGGCGCCGCACCGGATCGTTTTTTCGGGCGTGGGGAAAACGACGTCCGAAATGGCGCAGGGGCTCGACCGCGCGATCGGCCAATTCAATATCGAATCGGAGGAAGAAGCGATCGAATTTTCCGCGATCGCCGCGGCCCGCGGTTTGACGGCCAATTGCGTGCTGCGCGTTAATCCCGATGTCGATGCCGGAACGCATGCCAAGATTTCGACCGGCAAAGCCGAAAACAAGTTCGGCGTCGCAATCGGCGATGCGCCCGCGATCTATGCGCGGCTTGCCGCTTTGCCGGGGCTGAACATGCGCGGCGTGGCGCTGCATATCGGCAGTGCTTTGCCAACGATCGATCCGCTCGAAGAAGCGTTCATCCGCATGGGGCGGCTCGTCAGCGATCTGCGCAGCGGCGGGCAGCAAGTGACGCATGTCGATCTGGGCGGCGGTCTTGGCGTGGCCTATCGGCCGAGCGACGTCATGCCGACGCCCGAAGATTATGGTGCCATGGTCGCGCGTGTCTCGAAAAAGTGGGACGTGACGCTGATGTTCGAGCCTGGCCGCGTTATCGTCGGCAATGCAGGTGTGTTGCTGACGACTGTCATCCGCGTAAAACCAGGCGTGACGCATCCGTTCGTCATTGTCGATGCTGCCATGAACGATCTTGCCCGACCCGCGCTTTACGATGCCTACCACCATTTTGCGCCTGTCAGCGAAGCGCATGAGGCCTGGACCGCCAACATCGTCGGGCCTGTATGCGAAAGTGGTGACACGTTTGCGATGGCGCGTCATTGCGGCCGGGTCGGTGCCGGCG
The DNA here is from genome assembly GCA_031412595.1 of Sphingomonas sp. Classification (GTDB taxonomy): domain Bacteria; phylum Pseudomonadota; class Alphaproteobacteria; order Sphingomonadales; family Sphingomonadaceae; genus Sphingomonas_O. The sequence continues at coordinate 4,623 of JANODH010000038.1, forward strand.
ATCTTGCCGTTTTCCGCACCGCAGGCGCTTATGGCGCGACAATGGCCAGCACTTACAACAGCCGCGCGCTCGTGCCTGAAGTGCTGGTCGACGGCGACCGTTATGCTGTGGTTGCGGACCGGATCAGCGCGGCCACGATCATGGGGGCCGAGCGGGTGCCCGACTGGCTCGATTAGACCGGGATTAAAAGCCCGGCCATTGCCGCGCTCATCAGATTGGACAGACTGCCGGCTGCAAGCGCGCGAAGGCCGAGACGCGCAATGATCGGGCGTTGATTGGGTGCCAAACCACCAGTGACGGCGATCTGGATCGCAATCGACAGAAAATTGGCGAAGCCACACAACGAGAACGTGACGATCGCAATCGTGTGCTTCGAGAGCGTCTGCATCTGGCCGCTCAATTCGATGAAGCCGACGACTTCGTTGAGCACGATCTTTGTCCCGAACAGGCCGCCGGCGCTCAAGGCTTCGTCCCACGGCACGCCGATCAGGAACATGAGCGGCGCAAATACCGTGCCCAGCGCCTGCTGAAACGTAAGTTCGGGATAGCCGAACAGTCCGCTGATCGCGCCCAGCATGCCGTTGGCCAGCGCGACCAGCGCCGTGAATGCGAGCACCATTGCCGCAATCGCAACCGCGAGCTTGACGCCCGTTTGCGCACCATCGGCAGCGGCCATGAAGATATTGACGGGGCGTTCTTCGCCGAAGGTGATTTCGCCTTCGATCACGGGATCGACACCGGCATCCTTGGGGTCATCAGGCATGATGATCTTGGCCATGAGAATGCCGCCCGGTGCCGACATGAAGCTGGCCGCGACCAGATACGGCAGCAATTGCGGACCCAGCGGCCCGAGCACCTGATAGTAAAGGACAAGGATCGTCCCCGCGACACCTGCGAAGCCCACGGTCATCACGGTGAAAATCTGCGACGGCGTCATGGTCACCAGATACGGGCGAACAACGAGCGGTGATTCACTTTGCCCGACAAAAATGTTGGCAGCAGCTGCTAGCGATTCAACGCGCGAAATTCCCGTGATCGCACGAATGCCGCCGCCGATCCATTTGACGAGCAATTGCATCACGCCGAAATAATAAAGGATCGAAATCAGTGCAGCGAAAAAGATCACAGCGGGCAGTGCGCTGATCGCAAAGCCTGCGCCATAAGGTGAATTGACCAGATCGGACCCGAAAACAATTTTCGATCCTTCTTTCGAATAATCGAGCAGCTTCACGACACCGTTCGACATCGTCTGGACCGCAGTTTGCCCGGCGGGCACATAGAGGACGATGACGGCAATTCCGGCCTGGAGCGCCAAGGCCGCACCCACCACGCGA
>JANODH010000039.1:0-4628 GCA_031412595.1 Sphingomonas sp.
TTCAGATATTTTCGGGCATGATCGATTTTGCCGCCAATGATGACGAACTCGCGACGATCATGGCACATGAACTTGCGCACAACGTCCTGCGTCATGTCGCAAAGAAAACAAAGTCCAAGCAGGCTGAGTATGAAGCCGACCGGGTCGGCGTCTGGCTGATGGCGCGCGCCGGTTTTAGCGTCGATGCCGTGGTGCCGTTCTGGACGCGGTTCGAAAAGCGCACCAATCCCGGCATTTTCGCCGACGGCACGCACCCGTCGCCCAAAAAACGTCTTGCTGCCGTTGCCAAAGCCGTTGACGAAGTGAAGGCGCAACGTGCGGCAGGGCAAGCACTGATCCCGCCACCATTCCCGCCTGCGCAATAATCTGACTTCACACCCAGATTTTCGCCGCTAGGCTATAAGGCAACAGGCCTGAACGGCCGACAGTCCATTCGGGGAGTTTCCATGGCTATCATTCCGGCGATTGCGCTCGGCTTTCTGATGATTTTGCTGCTGGGCGGCGTTTATATCGCGGTCAATCGCGATCCTGAGTTCGCCGGGCACCCCAAGGGACTATACGTTCTTTTCTTCGCCGAAATGTGGGAGCGTTTTTCCTATTACGGCATGCGCGCACTGCTGATTTTCTACCTGACCAAGCATTGGCTGTTCGCCGACGACAAAGCCAATCTGATCTACGGGGCCTATACCTCGCTGGTTTACATCACGCCGGTTTTGGGCGGATATTTGGCAGATCGTTATCTCGGGCAGCGGAAAGCGGTGCTTTTCGGCGGGATCATGCTTGCAATCGGGCATGGGCTGATGGCGGTTGAGGGAACCGGCGGTCAGGCCGATGCGACGATCAACATATTCTGGGCGGCACTTGCGTTCATCATTGTCGGCTCAGGCTTTCTGAAGGCCAATATTTCGGTCATTGTCGGCCAGTTATATCCGCGTACCGATATCCGCCGCGACGGGGCCTATACCATTTTCTACGTCGGTATAAACGTGGGTGCGGCCATCGGCACAATCCTTGTCGGCTACCTCGGCGAGACATATGGATGGGGTTACGGCTTTGGGCTTGCTGGCATTGGCATGCTGCTTGGGCTCGTGGTATTCGTGCTCGGCAAGCCGCTGCTGCTCGGCAACGGCGAAGCGCCGAACGCGCTTTCGAAGAGCCGTGAATGGTCGCTTTACGGGATCGGGGTTGCCGCAGTCGCGGTCATCTGGGCGCTGGTTCAATATCAGTCGGTCATCCAGAACCTGCTGATCGTGTCGGGCGTCAGTCTGCTGCTTTACGTGCTGTAGGCAGCGATGAAGCTCGAGCCGCATGCGCGCGACCGGATGTTCGCGATCCTGGTCCTGATTGCGTTGAACCCGATTTTCTGGGGACTTTTCGAACAGGCTGGCGGGTCGCTCAATCTGTACACCGATCGCTTTGTCGATCGTGCCGGTGTGCCAGCGTCGCTGTTCCAGTCGATCAATCCGATTTATATTGTGCTGCTCGGGCCGATTTTTGCCTGGTTGTGGGTCTGGCTCGGCAAGCGCGGCAAGGAACCGTCGGCGCCGGCGAAATTCGGGCTTGCGCTGTTTCAGGTCGGGCTCGCGTTCCTTGTGTTCGTCTGGGGCGCACAATCGGTCGGCATGGGTGTTGCGACGCCAGTGCTGTTCGTTTTCCTGATCTATTTCCTGCAGACGACAGGCGAGCTTTGCCTTTCCCCGGTCGGGCTAAGCGCCATGAACCGCCTCGCGCCATCGCACCTCGCCAGCCTGATCATGGGTGCATGGTTCTACATGACGGCCGTCGGCAATTTCGTCGCCGGCAAGATCGGTGAAGCGACAAGCGGCGAAGGCGGCGAAATGACCAAGGAAGGAACGCTTGCCGTTTACTCCACGATTGGTTGGTGGACCATCGGCGTTGCCGTCGCGGTGCTGCTGGTCTCGCCGTTTATCAAGAAACTGATGCACCTTGATACACTTGTGGACGACAAGGCGGAGGCCAAATGATGCGGTTTGTTTTGATTGCCGGTGTGTTGCTGGCCGGTTGTGCGACCACGGCGCCGAAAACGAGGACGGCATCAGCGAAATCGTCGGCGCCGAAATGGATCGCCGACCCTTTCCCGTCGACTTACGAGGCATATCCGAGCGCGCCGACTGCGATCATCAATGCCACTGTCTTTGATGGCGAAGGTGGTCGGATCGAGCGCGGGACTGTGTTCATGTCGGGCGGGAAAGTCACAGCAATCGGCGGACCGGATACGGCCGTGCCCGACGGCACAACCGTGATCGACGGCACGGGGAAATGGGTCACACCCGGCATCATCGATATTCATTCGCATCTGGGCGACTATCCTTCGCCGTCGGTTTCCGCGCATTCCGACGGCAATGAAGCCACGGGCCCGGTGCGTCCCGAAGTCTGGGCGGAACACAGCGTCTGGCCGCAGGATCCGGGGTTCAGCCGCGCGCTGGCCAATGGCGGCGTTACGGCGCTGCAGATTTTGCCGGGGTCGGCCAATCTCTTCGGCGGGCGCTCGGTGACGCTGAAGAATGTCTACGCCCGGACGATGCAGGGCATGAAGTTTCCGGGCGCACCTTACGGCCTGAAAATGGCCTGCGGCGAAAACCCCAAGCGCGTTTACGGGGGCCGTAATCAACCGCCCGCGACACGCATGGGCAATGTCGCCGTTAATCGCGCGACGTGGGCCAAAGCCGTCGAGTATAAAAGGAAACTTGACAAAGGCGGCGACGTGACGCGCGACATCGCGATGGACACGCTCGCTGGCGTGCTTGCGGGCGATATTCTTGTCCATAATCATTGCTATCGTGCGGATGAAATGGCGATCGTGATCGATATGGCCAAGGAATTCGGCTACAAAGTCAGCACCTTTCACCATGCCGTCGAAAGCTATAAAATTGCCGACCTGTTGAAAGCCGATGGCATCTGCTCGGCAATGTGGTCGGACTGGTGGGGATTCAAGATGGAATCCTATGACGCCGTCAACGAAAATATCCCGCTGGTGCACAATGCCGGGGCTTGTGCAATCGTGCATTCGGATGACCCCAACGGCATTCAGCGTTTGAATCAGGAAGCTGCCAAAGCACTGGCCGATGGTCGGCGGGCAGGGATCAATGTGTCCGATGAAATGGCCTGGACGTGGCTTAGCTACAATCCTGCAAAGGCCATGGGTATTGCCGACAAGACGGGGAGCCTGAAAGCCGGCAAGATGGCCGATGTCGTTTTGTGGAACGGCAATCCATTCAGCATATACGTGCGGCCTGAACGCGTCTGGATCGACGGTGCGATGATGTATGATGCGAACGACCCGCGCCGCCGACCGGTAAGCGATTTCGAGCTCGGCCAGACCGGTGAAGGAGACGTCAAGTGAAGCACCTTCTCCTGGCCTGTGCAGCGCTGATCGCAGCACCCGCTGCCGCTGAAACGATCGCAATCACTGGCGGCATGGTCGCCATCGGTGACGGCACTGTTCCGGTGCAGGGCACGGTCGTGATGCGCGACGGGCGCATCGTTGCCGCCGGGCCATCGGTAGCGGTCCCGAGCGGCGCACGGCAGGTCGACGCCACCGGAAAATGGGTTTCGACCGGCATTGTCGCGGGCTTCTCGCGGCTCGGCCTCGTCGGCGTCGATGCCGTCGACGAAACCAATGATGCCAGCGCGGGCCGCTCGCTCTTTACGGCGTCGATCAATGTTGCATCGGCGATCAACCCGCGCGTTCCGGCGATTGCGGTCAGCCGCGCGGCAGGCGTCACGCGGGCAATCGTCGCGCCCGATGGTGGCATGACGATGTTCGTCGGCGAAGGTGCGGTCATCGATACCGGCATCGATCCCGATGCGATCACGAAGGCGCGCGCGTTCCAGTTCGTCGAATTCGGCGAAGCGGGTGCCGGGCGCGCGGGTGGCAGTCGTGCAGCAGCGCAGGCGTTTTTCCGCAATGCCCTCGATGAAGCGCGCGAATATGCCCGAAATCCGGCAGGCTATGACGGGCGAAGCAAGGACTCCGTGTTGATGCGGCGCGACGTTGCAGCGCTGGTGCCAGTGATTGAGGGCAAGACGCCGCTTTATGTGCATGTCGAAAGTGGTCCCGACATCTTGCAGATGCTAGCGCTCAAGCGCGACTATCCGTCATTGCAACTGGTGCTCGTCGGCGCTGCCGAAGGGTGGACGGTGGCGCGCCAGATTGCTGCAGCCGGCGTGCCTGTGATTGCCTCGGCGCTGAACGATCTGCCAGCGTCGTTCGAACAGCTTGCCGCCACCCAATCGAATGTGGGCCGGATGAAAGCGGCAGGCGTCAACGTTGCGATCGGCATGATCGATGACAATGATACGCGTCAGGCGCAGCAGACGCCGCAAATGGCCGGAAATCTTGTCGCGCTTTCGCGCTTGCCGGGGGCAGCGGGGCTGAGCTGGGCGGACGCATTTGCCGCCATCACGTCGAAACCAGCGGAAATCGCCGGGCTCGGCAGTGAAATCGGGTCGCTGCGCGCGGGACGCCGTGCCGATGTCGTCATCTGGTCGGGCGATCCGCTCGAATTGATGACAGCCGTCGAAAAAGTCTGGATCGATGGCGTCGAGCAGGACCTGACGACGCGGCAGACGCGGCTGCGCGATCGTTACCTGAAGGCAGGCGAAGG